>JAGQSP010000400.1 GCA_020439485.1 Acidimicrobiales bacterium
ACGTCATCCCTCAACCAACCGAGGCACCGAGCTTCGGAGCAAGAGCGATAGTCAACGACCCGGCCGACCCGACCGCTTCTCCGTTCGGCTGGCACGACACCGACGGCGTGGCAGGTGCCGAGTCGACCCTCACATCAGGCAACAACGTCACGGCCTACACCGACACCGACTTCGACAACAACCCAGACCCGGGCAGCCAGCCCGACGGTGGAGCCACCCTCGACTTCGACTTCGCGTTCGACCCGCTCCAGGCCCCCTCGACAAATGCCGACGCGGCGGTGACCAACCTCTTTTACTGGAACAACATCGCACACGATGTCCTGTACGCATTCGGGTTCGACGAAGCCGCCGGAAACTTCCAGATGAACAACTACGGAAACGGGGGGCTCGGCTCAGACCCGGTCCGCGCCGAGGCGCTNNGACGGCGAGGCCCTGAACAACGCCAACTTCGCCACACCACCCGACGGCCAGTCACCTCGCATGCAGATGTTCGTATGGAACAACGCGACCCCAAATCGGTCGTCGAGTTTCGACAGCGGCGTCGTGGTCCACGAGTACGCCCACGGACTCAGCAACCGCCTGACGGGCGGACCTTCGAACGTTTCGTGCCTACAGCAAGCAGAGCAGCCGGGCGAGGGCTGGAGCGACTACGTCGGTCTGATGCTCACGATGCAGCCGGGCCAGACCGGTGCCGACCCGAGGGGCATCGGCACCTACCTGCTCGGACAACCCCCCACCGGTGCGGGCATCCGCGCGTACCCCTACTCGACCAACATGCTCGTCGACCCCCGCACCTACGGAGACGTAGCGAACTCGACCGCTCCGCACGGGGTCGGCTCGATCTTCGCCACGATGCTCTGGGAGATGACCTGGGCCCTGATCGATCGCGATGGGTTCGACCCAGATCTGATCAACGGAGCCGGAGGCAACACGACAGCACTTCAGCTGGTGATCGACGCGATGAAGATCCAGCCGTGCAACCCCGGCTTCGTCGATGCACGCGATGCAATCATCACCGCAGACCAGCTACTCACCGGTGGAACGAACCGGTGCCTGATCTGGGAGTCGTTCGCAAAGCGCGGCCTCGGGTACAGCGCCAGCCAGGGAAGTTCAGCCAGTCACACGGACGGGGTAGAAGCCTTCGACATCCCCCCCGACTGCACCGACCTGAGCCTGACCCTGACCGGCCCGACCATCGCGGCCGCCGGTGAGGTGATCGAGATCACCGCTTCGGCATCGAACAACACTGCCAGCATCCAGACCGGAGTGTCAGCAAGCCTCGACCTCCACAACGCGTCGTATGTCGACGGATCGGCCACCTGCCCCGCCGTGTCGGGGACGACTCTCGACCTACAGCTCGGCGATGTCGGCCCGGCCGGATCAGCAGCTTGTCGGTTCCTGGCTCGCGTCACCACCGCGGCGACCGAGGTGCTGCTCGACGACGACTTCGAGTCGGGCCTTACCTCTTGGGCCGTAACAAGCCCGGCAGGGCCCGACCAATGGTCAGCGGTGTCCACCGACTCGCACAGCCCCAACAACTCGGCTTTCGCCATCGACAGCATCACGACCAGCGACCAGCAGATGACGACCACATCGCCGATCACGATGGGAACGAGCACTGTTCTGCGGTTCTGGCATCGCTACGACTTCGAGAACCGGTACGACGGAGGTGTGGTCGAGATCTCCGAGGACGGCGGCACCACCTGGGTCGGGACCCAGAACCTGTTCGTCTCCGGGGGCTACCCGACGTCCCTGTTCAGTACTTCCAACCCGCTTAGCGGACGACCTGCATTCACCGGCGACAGCGGCGGCTGGAAAGAGTCGGTACTCTCGCTCGACCCGTATCAGGGATTCGACCTCATGTTCCGGTTCAGGGTAGGTACCGACGCAAGCGTAGGCGCACCCGGGTGGTGGGTAGACGATGTCCGCCTGGCAAACGAGGTCGGCGCGATCGTGAGCGGAACCGCCACCGCCAGCACTCCGGCGACGACCTCGCAACCGGCTCAGCTACAGACCGAGATCCACGAAGGCGGCTTGTTGCGGGTGACCACCGACCCACCGGTTCCGTCCCAGATCACGCTCGACGGCGTGCGCATGAACCGCTGGGGACTGAACTGGCTCCGCGTAGCTCCAGGCAGCTACGAGCTGTGCTTCTCGGACGTGATCGATTGGACGGCACCACCCTGCCAGACGGTGGTCATCGAAGACGGAACCACCACCACCGCCGTCGGAACCTTCTCCCAACGAGGCTTCTTGCGCGTCGAGACAAGCCCACCAGTGCCTTCCACCATCACCATCGACGGTGAGCCGGCCGACGACTGGGGGCTTTGGATTGACATCGATCCGGGTAACTACGAGGTTTGCTTCGGCGCAGTCGCCGACTACGCGACGCCGCCGTGCCAGCAGGTGACAGTGTCTGCCGGTGCGCTCGAGACGGTGACCGGCTCTTTCACACCACAACCAGGGTCACCAGGGCCGGCAGGGCACGGGCTTCTCCGAGCAACAACCTCGCCGGCACTTCCGTCGATGATATCCATCAACGGAAACCCAGCAGATCGCTGGGGTCTCGACTGGGTGAAGCTGGCACCGGGCAGCTACGACGTCTGCTTCAGCGACATCCATCTCTACGTCGCGCCCGACTGTCGTACGGTCGAGGTGGTGGCCGGTCAGGTCACAGCGACCGAGGGCGTATTCGAACAGCTGGGAGATCTGCGGGTAGTCACCGCTCCCCCACAGCCGAGCACCATCTACGTCGACGGGCTCCCACGCGATGCCTGGGGTCTTTGGACCGACCTGCCGGTGGGCGACCACATCGTTTGCTTCGAGGGCTGGGCGGGGTTCACCCCACCTTGTGAGACGACAACCCTCACAGCCCTCAACACAACGATCGTCGAGGGAACCTGGCCGTGAGACCCAAGGTCGCAATCGGTGGCATGGCAGCGGTTGCTGCTGTGGTCGTCGGCGCATTCGCGCTGGCACCACGATCGGGCACCTCGGTCGAAACCAGAGACGGCGCCCCAACCACCGAGACGCCAGCGACGGTCACTGCCCCAAAGCCGACAAGCACCCAGCCCGAGACGCGCGATACAACAACGCCGACGAGCGAGCAGCCCTCCGACGCAGAGGTCGTTACCACCCCTGCTCCACAAGCAACCGAGGCACAACGGCCAGAACGCAGCGAAGCGGAGTCCGCGTCCACCAGCACCGAAGGCCCGTCGGGTTCGACCACCTCGATCACGTCGACGACATCGACGACATCAGAGTCGCCCACGCCAACTACCGCTGGCGGTTCGGATACGTCGACCTCGGTGGTGGTCACGACTACGGAGCCCCCAGACAACGCCACCGAGAACGAGGGGGCGCCGACAACGAGCACAACAACAACCACCGAGCCCGCGATACCGGACGCCCCGGCGCTCATCACGGCTTCCGCCAGTGGTGCGACCTTCCAGATTCGAGCAGGTTCGAACGTCACACTCGCCCTCGACGCCGCCGCTAGCGCCCCAACCGCGTCCGGAGCGGTAGCTGTTGCACCGCTCGACTCTCTCGTCGACACCGGCGATCAGAGATTCGCCGTATTCGCGGCCGCCGAGGGGACGGGCACTGTGACCGCCAAGAGTGGGGCCTCGACCCTCGTATGGTCATTCGTGGTCGTTCAGCCGTGACGTCACAGCCGCTCTACGACTCTCGTAGCAACTACTTAAAGTGGTTGCCTGGGACACAAAGACCACGTACCGTAGTCACCGTGGGAGAGGGAAGGCGGCGCGCAAACACGGACCGCGCAGGTGACCGCACCGGCGCAACCGTCATTCACGTTGCCGAGGCGTGGGGCGGAGGAATCGTCGACGCGTGCGAATGGATCGCAAGCCAGAGCCCCGGCTCACACCACACCCTCATCTACGTCGAGCGGGACGGCGTTTCGAGGAAACCTGACCCCGAACTGTTCGAGCGAGCTATCCAAACCGACGGCCGGCTCGCCATGGCCAGGACGATCAGGTCAGAACTCAAGAGGTCCGACAACGCGGTGATCCACGCACACTCCAGCTGGGCGGGCCTTCTGTCGAGAATCGTCAACGGCAAGGCTCCTGTGGTCTATTCGCCCCACTGCTTCGCCTTCGAGCGGGTCGACATCGGAACAGTCACCCGAACGGTCTTCCAGTTGATCGAGCGCGCGGGCGCGCACCGGACCGCCGTGCTGATCGCAAACGGTGGCCGCGAAGCTCAGACGGCCGACTCGTTGGGCTATCGGCGCGTCGTCAACTTGCCCATGGTCGGACGCCGCGAGCCAGATCTGGTAGCAGCCAAACCCGGAGCCGAACTCACCACGATCGGTCGGATCGCCTCCCAGAAAGACCCGGGCTACTTCGTGGAACTCCGGGATCGGGTTCAGCAGTTGATGGGTCGCGAGATATCGGCACGCTGGATCGGAGGCGTCGATCTCGGCTTCAGCGACAGCATCCTCAGGGATGCCGGGGTCGAGATAACCGGATGGCTCACACCACCCGAGGTTCTCGAGTGGGTCGCAGACTCGGGCGTATATGTCCACACCGCAGCCTGGGAAGCCGGGGTTCCCCTGTCGATCTTCGACGCCGCATCGCTCGAGATCCCCGTTCTGGTGCGAGCTATTCCCTCGCTCGAGTGGTCAGCCTTCCCGAGTTACCCAGACATCGCCGCCCACGCCGAAGCCGTCGCTGAGTGCCTTCGTTCGACGGAGGCGAGGAAGAGCCATATCAAACAGACGGTGCTGGCCGCGCAGGAGATCGCCGACTTGTCAGGCGACGTAGACCTCTGCGAGCTGTACCGAGACCTCACCAACAACCAGCGCGACTGAGACACCTCCCGGCAGTAGTCGGCTAGCGTCGCGACACCATGACTTCGCTTGCGTGCATGCTGATGCCAGAAGGTCCGGTCGGCAAGGTGGTCGACGTTGCCGTCGAGGCCGAACGCCTGGGATTCGAACGGGTGTGGATACCAGACGAGGGCCTGGCAGCCCGCGAGTGTTACGTATCGCTGGCCGCTGTTGCTGCAGCCACCCACCGGGTTCAGGTGGGTACAGGGATCACCAATGCCTACACGCGCCATCCGGGGGTGACGGCCTCGGCCATTGCCACGCTGGATGAGCTGTCGGGAGGCAGGGCGGCACTGGGTGTAGGGGCAGGAGGCGGGCTGACCCTGACCCCCATGGCCATCGATCGGGTCAAACCGCTCAGCGCTATGCGCGAGCTGATCGAAACCTGCCGAAGACTGTGGGGCGGCCAGACCGTCGACGGACCGGGCATCACCGGTTCCTTCGCTGACGCCCGCATGGGCTATGGCAGGGCCGAGATACCGGTGTGGATCGCCGGTCGCGGACCAAAGGTAATTGCCACCGCCGGCGAGCTGGCCGACGGCTTCATCATGTCCTACGTGCACAAGGACCTGATCGACGAGCATGTCGCCTCGCTGGCGACAGCCGCCGAAGCAGCCGCGAAGCCAAGGCCCAAGATCTGCTACATGACCCTCGTCGCCTCCGACGACAGGTCGTTCGCATCGGCCAAGCAAGCTCTGACGTTTCGCCTGGTCGATTCGCCCGAGTCGGTCAAGGAACGCATCGGCATGACACCAGCCGACACAGCCGCGCTGCGCAGCGCGATAGCTGCCGGCGGGCCACCGGCCGCTGCACATCTCGTCAAGGACGAGTGGGTCGAGCAGTTCGTCATCGCGGGCAGCCCGGCCCAGTGCCGAGCCGAGCTAGAGACCCTGATGGCAGCGCACGGCATCGACGAGTTCCAGGTTTCGGTCAACGACCTCGACGCCGGCGCCGACACCCTCGCGGCCATCTCCGACCTGGTGTCCTGAACCGGGCCGCCCTCGGCTGGCCGTCTTTCAGCGGCGCCAGTG
>JAGQSP010000401.1 GCA_020439485.1 Acidimicrobiales bacterium
GGCATGGCCTTATCGGCCGCAGGGTTTGTGCCGGTGTTGGGCGATGCCATCGACGCCGGCTTCGTTGCTTATTACGTGGCGAAGGGTGATTGGGTCAACGCAGCATCACACGCCGTGGGGTTGGTGCCGCTGCCGGGCGTGTCGGGCACCGGGGTCAGGGCCACCCGCGAGGCCGCGCAGCGCCTGGGGTCGACGCTGGCTGAGCGTGGAGCTCGGGGTCTGGTCAACGAGATCGCCGACGAAACAGCCGAAAGCTGGCTCCAAGACCGAGTGGTCGACGTGTCAGGCGATGTCGTGTACGCGCTGACCGGCGATGCCGAACTGGCCGAGCTTGCCGAGTTGGCCTCTGGGGTGGTGCTCGAGGGCGGTTTTCCCGAGGTTCGGACCGTCGAGGAGATATTCGCCGACCACTACGACGACTTCTTCGACACCGCGTTGGCCCTGAGCGACGTCGGCACGGGACCTGACCGACCATGACCGGCTACCGTCGCGCTCGTGATGACGTTGCTGTTGATTCTCGCGGCGATCGTGGCGGTGCTGGCGGCCGTGGCGGTGTACGACCTGGCTCAGAGGCGCCATGCCGTGCTGCGCAACTTTCCCGTCGTGGGCCATCTGAGGTTCATCCTCGAGCGCTTTGGCCCTGAACTGCGTCAGTACATCGTCACCAGCAACGACGAGGAACGCCCGTTCAGCCGAGATCAGCGACGTTGGGTCTATTCGACGGCCAAGGACGAGAACTCGTACTTCGGCTTCGGAACCGACAATCGCTTCGAGACCGACGGTCACCTGTTCTTTCGCCATGCAGCTTTTCCAGCTCGCGAAACGACCGCAGACAGCGTGCCGGCGGCCAAGGTCTTGGGTGCTTGGCGTCAGCGTCCCGAGGCGTTCAGGCCTTCGTCGTTGACCAACATCTCGGCGATGAGTTTCGGGTCGTTGTCGGGTCCGGCCGTGCACGCCCTCAACTCCGGAGCCGCTCTCGCTCGGTGTCTGCACAACACGGGCGAAGGTGGCATCAGCGCCCACCACAGGCACGGCGGCGAACTCGTGTTCCAGATCGGTACCGGCTATTTCGGTGCGCGCGACGACCGGGGCGAGTTCAGCCTCGATGTGCTGAAACGCTCCGTCGATAGCGCGCCGGTGAAGGCGATAGAGATCAAGCTGAGCCAGGGCGCCAAGCCCGGGTTGGGTGGGGTCCTGCCCGGCGAGAAGGTGACGTCGGAGATCTCTGCGGCACGAGGTGTGCCGGTGGGAATCACGGTGCGCAGCCCGGCGTACCACTCGCAGTTCGGTGATGTTCCGTCGATGGTGGCTTTCGTCGAGGCGCTGGCCGAGGCAACGGGCCTTCCGGTCGGCATCAAGTCTGCGGTCGGAGAGGTCGCGTTCTGGGACGAGCTGGCGCGCTTCATGGCCAGCACCGGCACGGGCCCAGATTTCATCACCGTCGATGGAGGTGAAGGTGGCACTGGGGCCGCCCCGCTGGCCTTCTCAGACCATGTAGCGCTGCCATTTCGCGAAGCGTTCGCCGTGGTGTTCAGTGCCTTTGCCCGGGTCGACCTGCACAACGACGTGTTCTTCGTCGGCTCGGGCAAGCTCGGGTTTCCCGCCGAAGCTGTGTTGGCCATGTCGATGGGTGTCGACATGTTGGGAGTGGCGCGAGAGGCGATGCTGGCCGTTGGGTGCATACAAGCGCAGCGGTGCCACACCGGCCACTGCCCCACGGGTGTTGCCACCCAATCCAAGTGGCTGATGCGCGGCCTCGACCCCACCGACAAGTCGGCGCGTCTGGCCAACTACGTCACGGGCATGAACTCCGAGATTCTCAAGCTCGCACACGCAGTGGGCGAGCAGCACCCGGGCCTGGTGCATCCCGACACCATTGCCATCAGAGATGGGGGCCGGGGCCTGGTGTCGGCGGCCGAGATGTTCGGTCTCGATCCTGCTTGGTACGGCGACGAGAGGCGTGAACGCCTGCTTGCATCGCTGGCCGGTTAGCCGGCCGGGCCTGCATCAACCCAGCGCATCCGCCGCCAGCGCGAGGATCTGGTCCACGTCGACCGGTGCGGTGTCGGGGTACACAATCGCAATCTTGGCGATGGCGTCAGCGGCTCGGATCATGGTCCACGACCACACCAGAACTCGCTGGTTTCCGTCGTCGTCGAGGTAGACGACCGTAACCCGGTAGCCGAAGCCATCGGTCCCGTCTGGTAGCCGTTCGGCCTCGATGATCGTTCCTTCCAGCGTTTCCGAGTCGTACAGCGTCTCGACCCCGCGCTGTACACAGTCGTGCACTCCTTCGGCCTTCCACTGATCGAACCGCTCGTCTGCGGCCAGCGCTAGCGGCGTGGCAGCCGGAGCCTCGACCACGAACCATTCGATGGCCAGGCCGTCGGGTCCGTCGAAGGCTGCACTGGAGACGGGACCCAAGTCGCTGACGATCGTGCTGAGACCCTCACAGAACTCTGCCAGTGGCAGTTCTGAATCGACCGGTGCCTCGGTCCTGGCGATCAAGCCCCACCTCGCGTCGAGATCGTCCACAGTCATCAGAGGCCCAGCGTCGTGGTCGTCGGCGGTAGTCGACGAGGAAGAGCCTGCGTCAGACGTTTCGGTCGTCGAAGCCAACTCCGACGTTTCGGTGGTCGAGGGCTGGGCGGTGGTGGGTGTGGCGAGCGCCTCGGTCGTGCTGGTCGAACTCGCATTGGTGATGGTCGTCTGTGTATCGGTGTCCGACCCGCCGGAGCATCCGGCGAAACCAAAGGTGACGAGCCCGAAGACCACCAGTGCTGTCAGCCGCGAACCGCAATTCCTCACTACCGTGCAGTCGGCCGCGATCACCGTTTCGAAAAGGTCGCGCCGACGACCAGGCCTGGCTGTCACAGGTCGATGAGAAGCTGTTTCCCATGGCAAAGCAACCTCCAACACCAATCCGCAGCTCGGCTCACAGCGCCCTGTCGGACCTGGTCTGTGGCATCGACGCCGCGTGGGGTAAAGGGTGGGCGCCAGACGAGCTGGTGAGGGCGGCCGACAAGCTCTTCGACTCGACCAACGCTGCCGTCATGGCGACGGCGATCATTTTGCACCGCAGATCCCACCCCGCACCGGCCGGCGAAGACTGGCTCGAGCGTCTCGACCATGTCGGACGGGTCGCTCCTACCGAGCACCCCGAACGGCTCTGCGACGCGCTTGGTGTCGATGACCGAACGTTGACCCAGGTGGCCGGCAATCTCGCCAGCTGGCTGAAGGTGCTGCCGCGTATGGCCTTCGTTTGTGCCCCGCCCGGAACCATCGCAGCGGGCGCGGCACGCAGACCCAAGGCAATCGACAAGGCGAAGCTGCTCGAGCGGGTCAGGGCGTTGCTGGCCAAGGCCGAGGCCACCCAGTTTCCTCACGAGGCGCAGGCTTTCACCGCCAAGGCCCAGCAGATCATGACCAGCCACTCGATCGAGCTTGCCATGCTCGACGATCCTGCCGGCGAGGCTCCCGCTGCTCTTCGCATCTGGCACGATCCGCCATATGCCAGCGCCAAGGGCGACCTGCTCGCGTCAATCGCAGCCGCAAACGGTTGTCGCACGGTTTCCCATGGTGGTTTGGATGTGTCGACGGTCTTCGGGTTCCGTCACGATCTCGATTCGGTCGAGCTCTTGCACACGTCGCTGTTGGTGCAGGCCACGGCCGAGATGACCCAGCTCGAGACTCAGTGGCAACACGACAGGCGCCGTATCCGTTCGTTCAGGCACAGCTTCCTGATCGGCTTCGCGTCACGCATCGGTCAGCGTCTAGAACAGGCGCGCCGCCTGGCCACCGAGCAGGCTGGTGTCTCGTCTGACGCTCTGCATCCGGTGTTGGTCAGCCGCTCGCTCGCTGTCGACCGTGCCGTCGACGAGGTCTACCCGAAGCTCTCCAGCAAGCGGCGGTCGCTGAGCAACTCGGCCGGCTATGTCGCCGGTACCATCGCCGCAGACCGTGCCAGCATCGGCCCTTCTACGCGGGTTGGTCGCGGACGGGCGGGCTAGGCGGCTTGGCCAGGGTGAAGAACACCACGCCGCCCAGTGCCAGGAAGCTCAAAACAACGAAGCCGGTGCGGTAGCTGCCGGTCGTGTCGGCCAGGATGCCTGCCACCAACGGCCCCAGCACCGTGCCCAGCATCACTATCAACGAGCTGACGCCCATTATCGAGCCGAAGCTGGTCGACCCGAAATAGTCGGCGCGCAGCGCCTGCATCAAGGGGCCTCGCACACCCCATGCCAGTCCGTGCAACACGACAAATGTCCAAATCATCAGGGCACCGTTGGCGTAGGCCAGTATCAGCAGCCCCGAGGTGTGGCCAAACATCGCCAGCGACGCCAACATGCGCTTGTTGAACCGATCGCCCAGCCATCCGCCCAAGAGCATTCCCACGATCTGAACCAACGGGAGGCCACCTGCGACAAAGCTGGCCTCGGTCAACGAGTAGCCGTGCTCGGATGTCAGCAGCAAAGACAGGTGGGCCAAGACGGCACCGACGACGAACAGGGCACTCATGTGGCCCAGCGAGATGAGCCAGAACGCCTTTGTGCGCATGGCCTCCCGAGCTGTGAAATGCACATCGGTCAGGCCTTCGGCGCGCGGCTGGGTCGACGGGGTCGCCGTTTCCGGGTCTATGCCGTCGACGAAGGTGCCATGCTCGGCCGGCGTTCCTTCCAGGTAGGTGGCGAGAGGCCATGCACACACCAGGTAAATGACGGCAGACCCCGCGGCAGTTCCGCGCCAGCCGAACTCCTCGATGAAGAACGCCAGGGCCGGTATCAACACGCCGCCTATGGCAAATCCCATGCTGCCAATCGACAATGCGCGAGCGCGACGACGTTCGAACCACTGGACGATGGCCACCGTGACCGTGAGAAACCCACTGAGGCTGGTGCCCACCGAGATCAAGACGAAGGCGCCGAAGAACTGCCACAGGTTCTGAACCCTGCTGAACGCCAGCAGGCCGATGGCGGCCATCACTATGCCCAGGCGGGCTACTCGTCTTGCCCCGAAGCGGTCGAGCGCCCAACCCTGAATCGGTCCCAGCAACGCCGACTCGGCGCGGTTCATCGAGTACGCGGCCGACAACGTCGACTTGCTCCAGCCGAACTGCTGCTCGAGCACAACCGCGTACTGTCCGAAACCCTGCATCACCATGCCCGAGTAGAGGGCCTGCAGCACGGCGCCAGCTCCGACCACTCGCCAGCCGCGAAAGCTGAAGATGCCCGGCTTCTTCTGGCGGGGGGCGGTGGCGCTGGCGGTTTGCACGAGATCCGACGGTAGCCCGTGCAGGCCTTGGAGCCCCAAGCGGGCGGGCAGGCGGCCTCGAGCAGGTGTAACTGTCACAGCCCCGCGGCATGCTCTGTTGGTGCAACCCAGCCCAGCGTCGGAAATCACCCCAGACTCGATCGCCCTGTGGCTGATGTCGGTCATATCGAACGCCGACGAGTTGGCGCGCGCGCTCGACGAGGCAACCATCTCCCACCTGGCCGAGGCCATACGCGACGAACAACGCCGCAGGGCCATCGAATCGGGCGATCAAGACGCGGTCATCGACAGGGCCTTCGACATAGCGTTCGGAACCGACGGCATGGCGGTGGCACCGTTCATCAGTGCCCCGTTTGTCGTATGCCCGGGTTCGATGGTCGCCAAGTCCAAGACCAACTACCGATCACGGTTCATCAACGTCGACGACTGCTGGATCTGGGAATCGGGCGAGTTGGTGCGCGAGGACAAGCGCTCCAACCCGGGCAGCGACGAGGGTTTCAAGGCTGTGGCGTTGTTGCCCGTCATCGAAGGCATGGCTCTCGACCAGGTGACCGGTCGCCAGCGCCAAGGCCAGTATCAGGCCACCAAGATCGTGTCGTACGAGATCCGTGGCGGCGAACTGGTCGAGGTCAGTCAGCGCGATATCGATGTCCGCAAGGCGCCCAGGCGATGAGGCCTCCGGCCGGTCCGCTCACAGGTCGCGGCCGCGACGCATGAGCCAGAAGCCGCCTGCGGCCGCAGCAGCGACCAGAAGCACCGCGGCCACCACGACAACAGCCGATGTGCCTCCCGCGTCGGGGCCGGTTCGCGCCATCATCGACTGGCTCGGCTGCATCGGGTCGAGGTTCCAGGTGAACCTGCTGCCGTCGACCTCGTCGGCGTTGTGCTCGATCGCTTCGCCGGGAAGCTGCACGTGGAACTGGAACTGGGCCGAATCGAACAGGCTGTCGATGGGTATGCCCGCCGAATCCTCACCCAGCAGCGAGCCGTCGGCCTCGGTCTCGATAGAGGCCTCGAACAGCCATTCGTCGCCATCCTGGGTGATGTCGACCGACGAAGTGGTGCCGTCTCCCGACTCGCTGAACATCTCGAGCAGTTCGGCCAGCTCGTCGGCATTCGCGAACTCGACCGTCGCCTTTATTCCACAGAAGCCACCCTCGTCGTACTCGTCGATTTCGGCGTTCTCGGGCACGCCGTCCATCGACAGGCCGGTGTCGCCGCAGATCTCTTCCTTGGTGGTAGGCATCAACGAGAAGCCGTCTTCTGGTGCGGCACCTTCGGCGTCGCCCATCACCGACGCCATGTCGATGATCGTTTCGTAGTCGATAGCGGTGATGAACACGGCCTGGCCCGAGCCGTCCGGTTCGACCGCTATGTCGACGTCTACCTTGAAGCAGCCGCCGAGGACCAGCATGGTCAGGGCCGCCAGGGCACAGACGCGCAAGAGGGTTTTGTTCATGCTCCTACAGTCGTCGGAACGTGGGTCGTGCTGAAGCAGCATCGCCGCTCAGCCCTCGGCATCTCCGTGGGTTCGCAACCCGGCCGCCATGGCAGCGACAAGTGGTGAACCCGGATCGATGCTGGTTCGGTGAACGGTCGATTCGGACAATGCATAGGCCATCACATCGCCCGAACCCACAACCTGTGCGATGACGTGGACCATGGGGTCGCCGGCCAACAGGCAACCGGCCAGCAGGGCACCGTTGGCTGCCGCGGCCAGGTCGTCTACCAGTTCGTCGACGTTGGTGATGCCCGGACCCACCAGAGCCAGCGAGCCGTCGGCGATGTCGAGGCCCAAGGACTCTGGGCGGGTGACGAAGAACGCCAGCCCGAGGCCCTCGGCCATCTGCTGGCCACGAGCGCCGACCAGCAGCATCACCAGGAACTGCTGTATCGCTTCGGAGTCGGACAGGTCGATGCGGAACAGGGCGCCCTCGCCGCTGACCAACCCCTCGACCATGGCATCGGCCTGGTCCTTGGCTTGTTGGGTGAACTCCATGTCGTCTCCCGCCAGCTAGCGTGCCGTCTCGTGGATGTTTTTGAACGACCTGAGATCTCGGTACCCGACTCCGATCCGCCAGCAGAACTGGTGCTCGACGACCTCGTCGAGGGCGACGGTGTCGAGGCCACCCCCGGCACGATGGTCACGGTCGACTATGTCGGCGTCGCCTGGTCCACGGGGCGCGAGTTCGACGCTTCGTGGAACCGCGGCGACACCTTCTCGTTTGGTCTCGGCGCCGGTCAGGTGATCAGCGGCTGGGACCAGGGTGTTGCCGGGATGAAGGTCGGTGGCCGCCGCCAAATCACCATTCCGCCCCACCTGGGCTACGGATCCAGGGGCGCTGGGGGCGTGATCGCCCCCAACGAAACCCTGGTCTTCGTGGTCGACCTCAGAAGCGTCGGTTAGGCCTCGAGCTCGCCGGCAGGCTCGTCCAGGCCCAGTTCGGCGCGCAGCTCTGCCAGCTTGTCGTCGGCGCGCGACAGCGAAACCGCCTCGCGCAATTCGGCCTCGGCGCCCTCGGGGGTGGCCGACCGCAGCTCGGTCTTGGCCTTGGCCTCGGCCAGCCGGTCGTTGATCTTGTCCTCGACCTTCGAAAGGCTCGGAGCGTCCTTTTCGATGGTCTGGTTCAGTGCGTCCATCGTCGAGTTGATGGCTTCCTGCATCTTGGCCTGCTCGATGGCGCCCATGAGCTCCATGCGCTTGGCCGTCAGTTCCTGCAACCTCATGGCGTTCTGCTCGACAGCAGACTTGGCCGCCTCTGACTGATCGAGGGCCAGGGCGTACTGCTCTTTCAGCGAGCCCAGGTTGTTCTCTGCAGCGGTGAGCTTCATGGCGAGGCTCGACGCAGAGTTGGTCCACTTCGAAAGGGCGTCGGTGTCGCCTTCGGTCTTGGCCTTTTCGGCACGAAGAAGGGCGGCCTTGGCCATCTCGCGAGCCTCGGCGACGTCGTCGGCCGACTTCTCGATGCGCTGTTCCAGCTTGGTGCGGTGGGCGATGACCTTGGCGGCCTGAGCGCGCAGAGCCTGGTCCTGCTTGCGGGCTTCCTCCATCGCCATCTCGATCTCGATCTCGGGGTTCATGGCCGCCTCGGCCTTGCCCCTGAACCAGGTTCGGATGTAGTTGATGATGCGCTTGAACATGAGTGGGGATCTCCTCACCGGGCTGGATCGACGCAGGTCATGCTAGGTCTAGCGGCGGCGGGTTGCGCTGCCTCCGGCCGAACGTGACCTGGAGGCCGAGTTGCCTGAGCTGGTGCTGCGGGCCCGGCTGGCCGATCCACCCGTGCTGCCAGACGTCAGCGATCCGGCCCCGTTCCAACGCTTGGGGGGTTTGCGGCCGCCTCCGCCCCCGCGCAGAATTCCACCGACCAAGATGCCTGTGGCTACGTCGCCCAACCCGCCGCCCCGCGTCTTGGGGGCTTCCCAACCCTTGCGACGGTCGCGCCGCGGTTCGACGCGGCGGGGCTTGCGATAGCGGTCGTCGAGCCGTGAGTCGACCCTCTCTCGTTGGTCAGACCGGCTCGGCTCACGATCTGGCGTATCGGTCTCGGCTCTCGTCGGCGCGCCAGGTTGGGGTTCGGCCGGTTGGCCGCCGTCGAGGTCGGGGCGTTCGGGTTCGTCGGGAACCGGGTCACCCTCGATGATGGCTTCGGCCGCGTCCAGATGCCACGCCGCTGTGTCGGCCGCGTAGTCGACCTGCGTCACTTCCCAGAGCGACTTGGCGGCCTCGATCTGTTCTTGCAGTTCGAGGAATTGGTCGTTGCCCTTCCGGAAGTGGTCGGTGGCCTCGCTGTTGTCGGCCATCGTCACCCGATCGGCCAGGTCGACGATGTCGAGTCCGATGGCGTCGAGTTCGGCCTTCACCTGCTCCTTGCGCTGCGCCATCTGAGCTGCGACCTTCTTGCGGTTCCGCGAGCGGGTGAACAACACCAGGCCCACGACAGCGGCGATTATCACGCCGAAGAAAATCAGCACCCCACCGATGCCGCCGCCACCCGATTCGGCCGCGGGTTGGGTCGATGCGCCGCCGGTCGTCGTCTGGGTCGTTGCCGCAGTGGTGGTCGTGACCGGTGCCACGGTGCCCGGAAGCGCTTGGCCGAAGGCCACGATGCCGTCGCCGACATCATCGAAGCTTCCGAACGAGGCATCGACGGCGTTGGTGACCTCTACGTCGGTGTACACGGCGCTGGCCGCCGAGATGAACCCGGGCGTCACCAGCAACACCGTGCCGTTGGTCTTGTCGCGAAGCGAACGCGCCAGCGCTTCGGGGTCGGGCGGGTCTTCGCCCAAGGCAGCCACCAGAACGAATACGCCCTGGTCCTGAAGGCTCGCTATGGCCCTGCTGACGTCGGCCTCGGTGGTTCCAGAGCCTGCCTCGACGTAGTAGCCGGTGTCGTTGAGGTTGGCGGCGATGCGGTCG
>JAGQSP010000402.1 GCA_020439485.1 Acidimicrobiales bacterium
GTCGGGTTGCTGATCTGCAACGACAGGCGCTGGCCCGAGAGCTATCGCTCGTTGGGGCTACAGGGCGTCGAGTTGATAGCCATCGGCTACACCACGCCCATCCACAACCCTCCGTCACCCGAACACGACAGGCACTCGTGGTTCCACAACGAGCTGGTGATGGCGGCCGGGGCCTATCAGAACGGCACCTGGGTGGTCGGAGTGGCCCACGGCGGCTACGAGGAAGGCGTGGCGATGATGGGCGGAAGCTGCATCATCGCGCCGTCCGGAATGGTGGTGGCCGAGGCCCGCACCGACGGCGACGAGGTCATCACGGCCGCCTGTGATCTCGACGACACGCGCTCGTACAAGGAGTGGGTGTTCAACTTCGAGGGCCACCGCGAGCCTCAGCACTACTGGCGCATCACATCGCAGAAGGGTGCTGTGATTCCCGACTAGGTCGTTGCGAGGATGCGTTCAGCGCGGTTCGCGCGCCAGCCCCAGCACCCTCTCGCCGATGATGTTGCGAAGGATCTGGGTGGTGCCGCCCATGATCGTGTACGAGGGTGCGTAGACGACGTTGCGCGCGACTCGCCCCTCGAGGGTTCCGGCGCCGGCAAGCATCGCCCTGGCTCCCAGCACCTGGCTGACGAACTGGGCGACCTCTTGTTCGAACTCGGTGCAGAAGGTCTTCGTGACCGCCGAGTGACCCGCCGGAGCCTGCCCCAGCACGTTGCGCAACACCAGGTTGCGGCCGATCGTGTACTTGGTTTCGATCGTTGCGATCTGTTGGCGCACAAGCGGATCTGAGGTGTCGGCCAGCCCAACGACGTCCATGTACAGACGCTTGTTCGACACCAGACGGTCGATGCCACCGCGCTCGTGTTCGAGTTGGCGCATAGTTTGGCCGAACGCGTTGTTCATCTCGCCGATGAGACAGTCGGCCGGCACCCGCACGTCGTCGAAGAACACCTCGTTGAAGTGTTTGCCCCACGCCGAGTCGTGGATGGGGTTGACGCTGATGCCTGGCAGGCTCATGTCGACCACCAGCTCGCTGAGCCCCCGGTGCGGCGGACCGTCGCTGGATGTGCGGCAGATCAGATAGCAGAAGTCGGCGTCGGCGGCCCCGCTGGTCCAGATCTTCTGTCCGTTGACCACGAAGTGGTCTCCGTCGATCTCGGCCTTGGTGGAGATGCCGGCCACGTTTGACCCGGCGTCAGGTTCGCTCATGCCGATGGCCCAGGCCGAACGCCCAGCGATGATGTCGGGCAACCAACGTCGCTTCTGGTCTTCGGTGCCGTACTGCAGCAGCACCGGACCGATCTGACGGTCGGGGAACCAGGCTCCCGATACCGGCGCGCCGGCCAGCAGCAGGGTCTCCATCACGACGAAGTGTTCCAGGGCGCTGCGGCCGCCGCCGCCGTACTCGACGGGCCAGCGCAAGCCGATGTAGCCGGCCTCTCCGAGCCTGCGATCGAACTGCTTCGATGGCTCTCGCAGCCACGGATCATCCAACAGTTCCAGGTCGGCGGTGGCCGTTTCGACGAAGCTCAGGACCTCGTCTCGCAGTTCGTCGAGGGTGTCGGGCCAGGAAAAATCCACCTGTGCAACCTAGGGCAATACGGCCACCAAAACCCACAGCGGGGTGGTGGACCCCTTGCGGGATCCACCACCCCGTTGGGTGGGTGAACCGCCAGCCCCCATGTGCCGGCGGTTCTCTGTGCGGCAACCACATCAACGACACGTGGGCCGCTTTGCTTGAGACCGATTTCGAGAATTCTGCGATTTCTCGATTTTCAGATCAGCAGTGTGCCTTCCATTACCTTGGCGGCGGTTCCCGAGATGGCCACCCGGTCGCCGTCCAGCATCAGCCCCAGACGCCCACCACGGGCCGAAACCTGGTGGGCCTTCAGGCTGGTCTTCGACAAGCGCTTTGACCACCACGTGGCCAAGATCGTGTGAGCCGAGCCGGTCACCGGATCCTCGGCGATGCCCAGCCGCGGGGCGAAGACCCTAGACACAAAGTCGGCCTCGCCGCCGTCGACGTCTCCTGCGGCTGTGACCACCACGGCCCTCGCATCGAGGCGCTCGACGGCCGAAATGTCGGGGGTCAGGGCACGTACCTGCTGCGGCGTGCGCAACTGGGCTACCAGGTCGAAGGCCGAGCCGGCGTCGATGACCTCGGCGCCCAGGGCGTCCGACAGCGAGGTGGTGTCGCTGACCGGTTCGGTGTAGGTAGCGGGAAAGTCCATCTCGACGCTGATCGCCTGGCCATCGACGCGGCTGACGACGCACGTCAGCGGGCCAGATCTGGTGTGGAACACGACCTCGGCCCGCTCTGCGGTATCAGACCCGAGACGTCCTGCATCGAACAGGCATGCAGCGCTGGCAAGGGTGGCGTGGCCGCACAAGTCGACCTCGGTCAGCGGTGTGAACCATCGCAGATTCCATTCTGCGTCTGGGCGACGGGTGGCAAAGGCCGTCTCCGACAGGTTCATCTCGGCCGCTATGGCCTGAAGCACGTTGTGGTCGGGGGCCTCGTCATCGAGCAGTACCACCGCAGCGGGATTGCCGCCGAATGCAGTGGCCGAAAACGCATCGAACTGGAACACCGGAACTCGCATCCCCCGATTGTGGGGGCGAGCCCGTGTTCCAGTCGATGCTCAACCGGCACGCCGAGTCGGCGCTGCGTGGACGCTGGGAACTGTGTTCAGCGCTGCTCGAGTGGCACGTAGTCGCGGGCGCCGGTGCCCACGTAGATCTGGCGAGGACGGCTGATGCGCTGGTCCTGGACCAACAGTTCCTGCCAGTGCGCAAGCCAACCCGGCATGCGGCCGATGGTGAACAGCACGGTGAACATGTCGAGCGGGAAGCCCATGGCCTGGTAGATCAGGCCGGTGTAGAAGTCGACGTTGGGATACAGGTTGCGGCTCTTGAAGTAATCGTCGCTGAGGGCGATCTCCTCGAGTTTGAGAGCGATGTCCAGCAGCGGGTTCTTGCCTGTGACCTCGAATACCCGGTCGGCGGTTTCCTTGACTATGCGGGCTCGGGGGTCATAGGCCTTGTAGACCCGGTGGCCGAAGCCCAT
>JAGQSP010000403.1 GCA_020439485.1 Acidimicrobiales bacterium
CATCTGCGGCGAGGAGACCGCCCTGTTCAACTCGATCGAGGGCTACCGAGGCGAACCACGCAACAAGCCGCCGTTCCCGACCACCCACGGTCTGTTCGGTGAGCCGACCGCGGTCAACAACCCCGAGACCCTGGTCAACGTGCTGCATCTGCTGGAGGTGGGGTTGGACGCCTACCGCGCGCTGGGCACCGAGCAGTCGCCGGGCACCAAGCTGTTCTGCCTATCGGGTTCGGTCGGGGTACCCGGTGTGTACGAGGTTCCCTTCGGCACCACCCTGGGCCAGCTGCTCGACCTCGCTGGAGGGGTGCGTGGCCGCCTGCGAGCGGTTCTGCTGGGCGGCGCGGCAGGCACTTTCGTCGGGCAAGACCAACTCGACATGCCGCTCACGGTCGAGGATGCCCGAGCCCGGGGCGCCAGCCTGGGTTCTGGGGTGGTCATGGCCTTCGACCACAGCGTCGACATGCCAGCGGTGGTTCGCCGCATAGCCCAGTTCTTCCGCAACGAGTCGTGCGGACAGTGCGTGCCGTGCCGGGTCGGCACCCAACGCCAGGTCGAGCTGCTCGACCGACCGTCGCTGGGGGCTGGCGAACGGGCCTTGATCGACGAGATCGGCATGGCCATGGCCGACGCGTCGATCTGCGGGTTGGGCCACACGGCCTCGGGCGCGGTCAGATCGGCCATTGCGCTGGGCCTGATAGGGGGCTCCGGGTGAACGAACACACCGTCACAATCACCATCGACGGAAGCGATGTGCAGCTCGACGCCGGCCAGACCATCCTCGACGGCTGCCGTCAGCAAGGCATCGATACGCCAACTCTTTGTTATGCCGACAATCTGAGCCCGGTCAACGTGTGCCGGCTGTGCGTGGTCGAGGTCGAGGGGTCTCGCACCCTGGTGCCATCGTGTTCACGCCCCGCCGAGGACGGCATGGTGGTTCACACAGACTCAGAGCGAGTCAGGCACAGCCGCAAGATGGTGCTCGAGTTCCTCGAATCGTCTGTCGACATGACGCAGGCCCGTGATGTGGCGCACGACACCGAGCTGGCATCTTGGTCGACGCGCTATGAGGCCGACCCGTCGCGATATGGGCCATCTGCGCAAACTTCGGGGGTTCCGCTCAAGCGCGAGGACGAACTCTACATCCGGGCCTACGACAAGTGCGTGTTGTGCTACAAGTGCGTCGAGGCCTGCGGCGAAGACGCCCAGCACACCTTTGCCATTGCCGTGTCGGGGCGCGGATTCGACGCCCGAATCTCGACCGAGTTCGACGCCACCCTTCCCGACTCGGCTTGTGTCTACTGCGGAAACTGCGTGGCGGTGTGTCCCACCGGGGCACTCCAGTTCACCACCGAGTTCGATCTCCGCGAAGCCGGCAACTGGCGGCCGCAGGACCAGACCGTCAGCCGCACGGTCTGTTCTTACTGCGGCGTTGGATGCAACCTCGAGGTGCACGCCCAGGACAATCAGATCGTCAAGGTCACCTCGCCCGCCGACCACGACGTCACCTCGGGGATGCTGTGCATCAAGGGCCGCTTCGGCTGGCGATATGTCCAACCCAACCCCGACTGATTCCCCGAAGTGTCTGTCCCTGGCGCCCCTATCGGGGCGCCGGGACGACACGGTTGGTCCCCGCGAGGGCACGGGCGACACGAACGACCCAGGCGTCGCCCTGCCACAGGTCTGACTCCCATACTTCGACGACCTCGAAGCCGGCTTCGCCGAGGGCATCGAAGCGAGCCTTGTCGTCCTCCCTGCTGGTCAGCGAACTGTGGAACAGATCGCTCTGGACCTCCACGACGACCCGCGAACCCACCAACAGGTCCACGCGGCCCAGCCAGACCCTGCCTCCGACATTCACCTGGCTGACCGCCCCGCAATATCCGTGGCGGCGCAAGACGGCTGCGGCCCTCGACTCCAGACCCGTAGCAGGCGGCGAGTAGTGCTGTCCGCGTTCTTCGATCAACTCACGCAGCGCGGCAACGCCGTGGCGGCCCCTCGAGCCGATCTGTGCCAGACAGCCCAGGACGGTGTGGCCGGTCAACTGGCGCCTGTTCCACCCCCAGTCGAGCAGGCGGGCCAGACGATCGCGGTGCACGACGGCGGCGATGTCGACGAGAGTTCTGGACGGAGTTGTGACCAGAACCCCATCATGAAACGCGAGCTGCCCGGCTGGCACTCTGCGTGACTCGTGAAGGCGTGAGTCGCCACGGTGAGCCACCGTGTTGGTCGATTTCGTTCTCTGTACATGGACCGGAGACGACGCAAAGTTGGGCCACCCCCAATGGCGAGCCGCGCTGGCGAGGCACAGGTGTGCTCCCGGCCCGGCCAACAGGACCGCCGCCGATATCTTCGAGGCCTCCGTCTCGGGTGCACCCCTCAATCGGACGACGTGGCGGCCCAGGCGATCCCATCGGCCCGAACAGAAGAGTTCCCATCTGATGGCCTTCGCCGAGAGCAGACCGGCGAACTGCCACGACGCAACCACGCCATGCTGAAGTGCTGCCTTGTTGGTTATCTCAATGTGTCCCATGCCATTCCACGCAACCACGAGGGTGGGACACCCGGCTTTGACCGCACAACTGTGGCGTCCCGGCGCCCCGATAGGGGCGCCAGGGACAGACACTTCGGATCAGGGGCGCGGGAAGGGGCGGGGCCAATGGCCCCGCCCCTTCGGTTACCGGATTACTAGAAGGGATCAGGCAGCGGCGCGGGCTGCTTCGAGCCAACCGTCGACGACGTCGCGGTTGTCGGCGATCCACTGTGTGGCAAGCGCTGCAGGATCAGCACCATTGTCCATCTCGACGTTCATCACCGACACCTCGAGAACCGACATCTGGAACTGTTCGAGGAACGCCTTGGCGGCGGGGTTGGCCTCGAGCCACTCGCTGTTGGCGGTTGCCTGAATGTCGGCGGCCACCCAACCGAGCTGGCACTGGCCATCGACCGAACCGGGGCACTGATCGGTGCCAATACCGGCGGTGCCGGGAAGCTGGCTGTGCTCCTCGCCACCCTCGACGCCGGTGGGGTTCGAGTCGTCGATCACCTCGTCGACGGTCAGCCACACGACGTTGTCGCCGGGGCGCAGCTTGGTGATGTAGGCGCTGGGGGTCCAGGTGTAGGTCACCATGGGCTCACCCGCGTCGGCCTTGGTGATGGCCTCGGCAACCATTGCGTCGTAGCCGGCGATGACCTGGCCGATGTTCTCCCAGCCCGAGAACGCGATCTGCGAAGTGATGATGTCGTCGCAGGTGTAGCTCTCCTGGCAGCCATAGATGTCGGCCTTGCCGTTGCCAGGCTCTGGGTCCTGGGCGTCGTAGGCGGCGATGGCTTCAGGGTTGTTGTTGAGATCGTCGAGCGACTTGATGTCGTATTCCTCGGCGAACGACTTGGTCATCAGGTAACCCTGAAGACCACCAGCCATCATCATCTCGCCGACAACGGTGACGTGGTCCCCGACGGTGGTGCCATCGGGCATCTCGTTGGCGAGCCAGCTCTTGTGGCCCGGGTACCAGCTGTTGATCCAGAAGTCCATGTCGCCCTGCGCCATGGCGATGTAGGCGTTGCTCGGGCCCAGCTCGAGATCGGCCGGGTCGGTGACCGTGTAGCCGAGCTCCTCGAGCACGGCCTTGGCCACGTATGCGTTTGGATCTTCTGTGGTCCAGTCGGCCTTGCCCATGGTGATGGTGACACCTTCACCTGGCATCGACATCTCGTCGCCGCCATCATCGCCACCGTCGCCGGCACTCGTTTCGCTGTCGGAGTCGCCACAAGCGGCCGCGATCATCGCCAGGGCGAGGATCAGAGCCAGCAACTTCGCCAGTCCTGTCTTTCTTGGTTTCTTTGCTTCCATAGATCTTTTCGTTTCTCTATTCGTACTGTGTGTTCGTTTTCTGTGTACGGGCGGCGCGAACGCCAATACCCGTTGCTCTCGGCATCGGGCCGAGAGGGGCGACCGGGTGGTCGGCCCGTCTGTGCGGGATCAGATCAGGCTGGTATCACCTCCGGGATCGGTTCCTGGCTTGCGACTGGCTGTGAAGTCGCGCTGGGCGCGTACACGAGCGAGCGTTCGAACCAATGGGCTACCTGGCGGCCGGCGACGAAGGTGATCGAACCCGAGATACCTGCGGCCAGAAGACCGACGCCACTGGTGAAGTTGGCGTCGGAGGCCCTGGCGAGCGAGCCCACCCAGCCGGTGGCGATACCCATGACACCCAATCCGCAGCCCATGGCGATGGCACCGGCGAGCCATTGCCGCCGGTCGGACGATCCGGCAACGCCTGCTGCAACAAACGCCGCGGCCGCTCCGAGCACCGAGAAGACGACCACCCATATTCCGAGGCCGGCGCCCGCAGATTCCTTGCCGTCGAGGATGATGCGGTCGGCGACCTCTGCCGAGGCCCGAATCGTCGCTACCTGGGTAGTGGCCACCGCTGCTTCGACCTCGCCGTTGCGGGCACGCTCGAAGATCTCGTCGATCTGGGCCTGGATCTCGGGGGTGATGACGGCGTCCTGACGCCCGTCGATGCTCCAGTAAGACAGCATCGACACGATCGAGAGCACAACGGCGAACACAGCCATCACTATCGGGGCGCCCATGACACCGACCTTGAGGGGACGCCTCGGTGCATGTGGTGCGATGGCCATCCAAGCCAGCGAGCCCGCAGCCGCCACCAGGGTGCCCAGCACAGCGACATACACGCCGACGCCGTGGCTGTAGTCGACAACGAAGTCCGACGGGCGGGCCAGCAGATAGGCGAGCGCTGTGATGAACGACGCTACCGCCGCAAATGTCGCCCCATCGGGAGCCAGCCAGCGCCCACCCATGTCGGGCTTGATCAGATAGGCGGCGGCCGAAGCAACCACCGTCAGCGACAACAACAACACCACGATGCCGAACCACGAACCACCCGAGGCGGCCAGACCACTGAACGACTGGCCGGCGAGGTCTTCGTCGGCGCGCCGTGAGTAGCCCGAGATGAGGCCTGCATCGTTTGCCCACGGAAGCAACACCGATACCGCAGCGATGAGTCCACCCGCGGCGGCGACCAGGATGCGTGAGCGCTCGGCAGCGCCGACCAACGCCATGCTGCCCCGGTCGACGTCGGCGGCCTCCTTGAGCTTTTCTTCCTCGCGTGCGGCGCCGGGGTTGAACGCCGGGTCGTCCAGCAGCACTTCGGGCCGGCGGGCGTTACGCCACGCGGAGGTGACCCGGGCGGCCAGGCTGGTGCCGCCGCCGGCGCTCGATGGCTGGGCAATGCGGTCGAGGATGACGGCAACGATGAAGAACGCCAGGCCGGCGGAGGCCGCAAGGGCGGCGTCCTGCTGGCCGATGGCACGGAACAAGAGCTGGCCCAGGCCGCCTGCACCCATGATGGCCGCCAGGCCCAACATCGAGAAGGCCAGCAGCAGCGTCTGGTTGACGCCCGTCAAGATCGCGTCCTTGGCCAGAGGCAGCTGGACGTCTACCAACACCCGAAGCTCGGGCGCGCCATAGGCGCGGCTGGCCTCGACGACGTCTGGGTCGACCTCGCGGATGCCCAAGTTGGTCAGCCGCACCAGGGGAGGCACGGCGAACACCATCGTCGCCATGATGGCGCCGATGTTGCCAACCCCCCAGAAGTAGATGAAGGGCAACATGTACACGAACGAGTGCACGACCTGGGCCGCGTCCAACACCGGACGCACCACATTCCACACCGAGTCGAAGCGACCCGACAAGATGCCCAGCGGTATGCCGATGACCACAGACACGAC
>JAGQSP010000404.1 GCA_020439485.1 Acidimicrobiales bacterium
TGTTCTTCCCACTGTTCGGGTACATGACCGAGGCCATCGAACGTGCCGATCCTCAGTTCGACTTCAGCGACATCGACGGGGTCATCGTCGTGCCTCCGGCTTCTGCTTTGTCCATGAACGTCAGCCCGGCCTTCGTGCCGAACCATCCGGTGTGGGGTGTGGAAGCCGACGGCAACATCATCATGAGCGGATTTGCTCGGGGCACAGACTGGTCGCAGAACGGCGCCGAGGTCATCTATCACGAGCTCGGCCACACACTGGGTCTGGTCGATGCATACGCCTACGACAGCGGGTTTCCAGACCTCCACCGCTTCGTCGGCATCTTCGACCCGATGGGCAACCTGGACCCCGACAGCGGCGGCAACGAGATGCTGGCTTGGCACCGGTGGCAGCTCGACTGGATCGACGACGCTCAGGTCTATTGCGTAGACGAGCTCGCCACACCCCATCTCGTGTCGCCGGTCGCCACCCAAGGCGGCACAGATGCAGTGGTCGTGCCCGTTTCGGCCACCCGTGTGGTGGTGGTCGAGAGCCGCAGGGGAGTGGGCGTCGACGCGCCGCTGGCAAGGACGGGCGCCCTCGTGTACACCGTCGATGCCTCTGTGGCCAGCGGCTATGGGCCCATCGAGGTCGCAGGGGTACACGGTGTTGACGGCCCCGACGCCGACGTGCTGCTTGGAGTGGGCGAGAGCGTCGAGGTAAGCGGGGTCAGCGTGTCGGTCACGGCAGCCGACGCCACCGGTGACACGGTGCTGGTCTCGCGGCCCTGAATTGTCTCTGACCTCTGGTCGACAGATAGGCGACAGCCGGCTGGCCGACGGGCCTCTGCGGGGCGCGTATCATGCTGGCACAGCGAGCCCACGCGAGCAGGTCCCCCCAAGCACCATGAACTCCAACAAGACGGTCTCAATAGAAGACGTGGCCAGACACGCCGGTGTGTCCACGGCCACCGTCAGCCGGGCCCTTCGTGGGCTGGCGAACGTGGCCCCGTCGACGCGCGCAGCGGTCGAACTGGCGGCTCGTGAGCTGTCTTATGAGGCCAACCCAAACGCATCGCGCCTGGCCACCGGCAGAACCATGACCGTGGGCGTCATCGCCCCATACTTCGGCACCTGGTACGTCAGCCAGATCCTGACAGGTGTCGAGTCGCTGCTGCGCCTGGGCCAGTACGACCTGCTGGTGTCTTCGATCAGCAGGCGCACGGGGCCAGAGGAGTTCGCCTCGCAGATACGCAGCCTGGCACGCCGCGTCGACGGTGTCATCACCATCGACCTGTACCCGTCTGCGCCCGGCAGGGGAGAGCTAGAGCGTCTGCCCGTGCCGCTGGTGTGCGTGGGAGACCGCATCGAGGGCCGCAGCCATTCCATGCTCGACAACGTCGCCGCCGGCCGACTCGCCGCCGCGCACCTGCTCGAGCTCGGGCACACCCGGATGGCCATGATCAGAGGTCTCGACAACGGTTCGCCCGTCGAGGCCGCCCGGTTGGCCGCCTTCGGGGCGACGCTCAACCAGGCCGGGGTAGCGTTCGGCGAAGACGATGTGTACACCGTCGAGATGACCACCAGCGGTGGTGTCGATGCCGCGGCCCAGATCTTGGCCCGCGACGACCGGCCGACGGCCGTGTTCTGTGTCTCTGACGAAATAGCCTTCGGCCTTCTAGGCACCATGTGGCGCAAGGGCCTGGTGGCTCCAGACGACATGGCCGTGGTGGGTGTCGATGGCCACGAGCTGGCCGGCCCGCTGGGCCTGACCACCGTTCACCAGAGCGTTCGCGAAGCCGGCCGTTGGGCGGCCAGGGTGTTGCTGGATGCCATCGGCGACCCTGCGACCGAGCCCGAAACCCGCCTCGAGAACCCAGAGCTGATCGTGCGAGCATCCACCGTCGCCGAAACCTGACACCCACCCTCCGGCGAGGTGTCTGTCCCCAGCGCCCCTGGAGGGGCGCTAGATGGGGTCACTTGCGATCTGTGGTTCAGAACCCCTCATCAGCGGGTGACGAGCGGCTGGAGCCGGCCTGTCCCGGCGCCCCGATAGGGGCGCCAGGGACAGACACTTCGCAAGGGGTGGGTGGGGGTTGGGACTTTGGTCAGCCCTTGACCGAGCCGGCCAGCAGGCCGCGGACGAAGTAGCGCTGGAGGCTGAAGAAGACCACCAGCGGCACGAAGGCCTGCACGAACGCACCCGCCGGCAGCAGATGCTCGTTCAGTCCGAAGTCGCCGGCCAGGTTGGCGATACGCACCGTAGTCGGGAGGTTCTGAGGATCGCCACCGCTGAGCATGGTGATGGCGATCAGGAAGTCGTTCCACGTCCACAGGAACTGGAAGATCGCGAACGCCGCCAGGGCCGGCACAGACAACGGCAACACCAGCCGCCAGAAGATCGTGAAATGGCTGGCGCCGTCTAGGCGCGCCGACTCGAAGATCTCGGCCGGTAGCTCGGTCATGTAGTTGTGTAACAAGAAGATCGCGAACGGCATGGCGAACCCCGTATGCGTCAGCCAAACCGCTATCGAGCCCTGCGTGTTGAGGTCGAGGTCGGGGATCAGCGTGAGGGTGCGGCCGAACAGGTTCTGGTGCGCACCGTTGACATAGGTACGCAGCAGCGGGATCAGCGCTACCTGCAGGGGTATGGCCAGCAACGAGATTGTGCCGATGAACAGCCACTCGCGCCCCTTGAACTCGATCCAAGCGAACGCATATGCGGCGAATGCCGCGAACGAGATCGGGATGATCGTGGCCGGAATTGCGATGGCGAACGAGCTGATCAGCGAATCGAACAGTCCACCGGATCCGCTGCGGTTCAAGACGATGTCGTAGTTCTCGGTGGTGAACTGACCGGGGTTGGCGAAGATCGTCCAAACGCCGTCGTTGATCTGGTCTTGACGGCCCCGGAACGAGTTGATCAGCAAGCTGAGGCTGGGCAGCGTCCAGATGACCACGATGATCCACAGCGCCCACGACGGCACCGAGGTGAGCTTGCGGTAGATCCGCCTGCCGAGGGTGTCGGCACCCATGTCAACACCTAGCGCCGTCATCGGAGGCTCCTTTCCTGCTGCATACGTCGTATGTTCATGATCATCACGGGCAGTACCGAGATGAGGATGAACACCGCAATAGCGGCGCCCAGACCCTGGTTGAAGAAGCTGAACGATTCGGTGTACATGTCGTTGGCCAGCACGTTGGTGCCGAAGTTGCCGTTGGTGGTGACCTTCACGATGTCGAACACCTTGGTGACCAACACGATGAGGGTCGTGACGATGACGCCGATGGTCGGCAGGATCTGAGGCAGAACGATTCTGAAGAAGATCTGGCTCTCGGTGGCGCCGTCGACCTTGGCAGCCTCGATGAACTCCTCGGGCACAGCCTTGATGGCTGCGGACAAGATGACCATCGCGAAGCCGGTCTGGATCCAGATCAAGATGATCATGAGGAACACGTTGTTGAACGGCTGGTTCTGGATGAACAGCACCGTGTCGGGCACCAGGTCACCGTTGGTGTTGAAGCGGAAGCCGCCGAGGCTGCGCCGCAGCAATTCGACGAACAGATAGGCGACCACGATGCCGGCTGCGACATAGGCACCAAACGTTTCACCCGCTTGTACCCGTGGCATTGCCTTTCGGACCAGCAGAGCGAAGATGCCCGCAAGCGCCAGCAACACCAGCACTCTGGGCCACCCTGAGTGGCTCAACCGGCCGAGTTCGACCCACCCGGCATTGAGGAGGCCGGTCTGGCTTCGCGACACGTCGCGGGGCTGGTACTGGAGGCGCCACACGATCGAGGCACCAACGAACGAAACCGCCATCGGCATGAAGATCAACGACTTGGCCAGCGATTCGAGGCGTCCGGCCCGTTCAGCCAGCACCGCAATTGTCAGGCCGAGCACCGTCGACATGGTGGTGACTGTGAGAACCCACCACAGGTTGTTGAAGAAGGTTCCTCGCAGCACCGAGAAGGCCGCGAACAGGAACAAGAAGATTCCTACCGAAATGCTGGCTAGCGACGACCCTGTTCGTTCGAAGGTGTTGATGCCGTGGCGCTTCTTGCCCGAGACCATGCCCACGATGAAACCGGCCGCCACCAGGGCAACTGCCACAAAGAAGAGCTGCGACGTGAAGATGTTGGTCCAGTTGGAGACATTGAAGGCTGCCTCATTGCCGAGGAAGTCGCCGTAGTTGTCGAAGCCGACGAAGTCCGCGCCGTCGCGATCCTTGAACGACAAGATGATGGTGATGATCGCCGGGATGAACAGGGCTGCGGTTATGAACAGCAGCGCAGGGCCCAAGAAGATGGCGGCCCTGGCCCGCTGGTCGAGCTTGGACAACACGCTGAGGTCGGGGTTGGAGCCCCAGCCCAAACGGATGCCGAGCAGTGCCAACGGGACGATGGCGGCCAGGATCGCGTCGTTCGATGAGCCGCCGAAGTTGGAGGTGAACCACGCTGCAAAGGTCCAACCCGCGGCAGCGCCCAGCAGTGCGCCGGGGACGAAGTTGCGAGACCGCCAACGCAAGCCGGCGCCGATGGCCAGGCCGACCAGGGTGAAGATAATGAGCTCGGCCCATTCGAGCCGGGGCTGAACCCACGGCTTCACGTTGTTGCCGATGAGGTAGCCGGTGAGGACACCGGCGGCCGCGCCGATTCCGATGCGGATGGGGCCCTTGGGCACCAGGGTGATGGCGGCCACGCCGACTCCCCAGATGACGGCCCCCACGATCGACCACTCGAAGTGGCCCAGGAAACCGGTGCCAGAGAACAGAGCGATTGGATCGTCCTCGGCGAACAGGCCTTCGAGGCCCTGGTTGCCGCGAACAATGCCGAAGAAGGCCGCAGCCACAAGAGCGGCCAGACCCCCTGCAAAGGCTGTCCACCGGGGTTTGGCCTGGTCGGTCAGGAGGTTCAGACCGATCCACAGACCACCGATGGCCAGAACTGCGATGGCGCTGTTGCGCAGTGTAGAGGCGACCCGGTCGGCGTCGCCGGCGTGGCCAAGCAGGATCCAAGTGGTGAGCACAAGCCCCAAAGCCCATGCCATTGCGCCGATGGCTCGCCCGTCGAGTCCAATCAACCGCTTGGCCAAGGCCAGCACGAGCAGCCAGCCTCCAAAAACGATCAACGCAAGCAACGGGCCCGACTGGGAGTTGGCCCAGATGGGAACCAGTCCGGTAACTGCCACCGCCACCAATTGGATGACAGGAATCCGCTTCCATGGCACCCGGTTGAGGGCCAACAGCCCGGCCATCCACAGGGCGGCGCCCATGATCAGCCAGTCGATCTGGCCTGTCGCTCCACCGTCGTAAAGATCGGTGAGGCTGGGCCTGAGTAAGCCGAAGAGCACGCCGACCACAAACGCGACACCGGCGATGGCCGAGTTCGGCACGGCCTTGCTGGTCGCGAACTCGTCGTCGTCGGACCCGCTACGTCCGAGTACCCCTTCAAGATCTGCAACTTCGGCCGCTTGCTCGGTCGCCGTTGTCATGCCCCGTTCCCTCTCAAAGTCCCCTGGCGCCCCACGAGGGCAACCCTTTATAGCCCACCAATCGTCCCCACCGGACTGCCTAGTACCGGAGACGACAGCGGGGGGCAGGTCTGGTGACCTGCCCCCCGCAACGTCTCAACACGTCAAGCGGTTGGCCTTACTCGCTGGGCCAGCTTGCGTCGATTGCCTCGGTTGCCTCGGCAACGGTCTTCTCACCGTTGACAAGAGCGGTCGACTCGGTCCAGAAGGTACCGGCGCCGACGTCGGCGGGCATCAGGTCAGAGCCGTCGAAGCGGAACACTGCAGCGTTCTGCAGGATCTCGATGAAGCCCTGCTCGAGCGGTGCCCAAAGCTCACGATCGACGTTCAGGTTGGCGGTGTTGAAGCCCGAGAGGGTCATCGACTCGTCCTGACCTTCCTCGGTCTTGAGCTCCTTGATCTTGGCCTGACGCACGTTTGCGTACTCGGGGGTCGCGAAGTACTTCATGACCTCCCAGACGGCCGGGCTGTCGGTGAAGGCACCTGCGAGGGTGCCGGCGCCGAGAACAGGACGCTCGTCTGCGGTGAGGGCCGGGAAGTAGAAGACGCTGACCTGGTCAGAGGTGCCATCGGGAAGGAAGCCCGAGAAGAACGACGCCTGGCGAACCATGGCGCACTGCTCGTCGATGAGGGCCTCGGCGTTACCAGCGGCGAACGGGGTGGCTGCAATCGAGCCGCCCGACGCGTAGACGGCGCCTTCCTTGTTCCACAGGTCGATGATGGTCTGGAAGACTTCCTGAACACCAGGATCCGAGAACTTGACCTCGTTGGTGACCCACTGGTCGTAGACCTCGGGACCCTGGAAGCGAAGCATCATGTCCTCGACCCAGTCGGTGAAGGTCCAGCCGGTGGCGGTACCGGACTCGATGCCCACGCAGAGCGGAGCCATCTCGCCGCTGGCGATGATGGTGTCGGTGAGGGCGATGAACTCGTCCCAGGTCTGGGGGATGGCCCAGCCGTTGGCCTCGAAGACCGCAGGCTTGTACCAAACGAGCGACTTGAGGTCGTTCTTGTTCGGAACACCGAACTGAACACCGTCGACGGTGCCGAAACCGATGGCGCCGGCGCCCCAGTTGGCCTCGACCTCTGCCATGACATCGTCAGGCAGGGGGAGGATGAGGTCGTCGCGGGCGAAGTCGGCGAGCTTGCCTGGCTGCGGGAAGATCGAGATGTCAGGCGGGTTGCCGGCGGCAAGCTGCACGTTGATCTCGGACTCCCAGTCGGCCGAGCCGGTGTAGATGATGGTCATGCCGGTGCGCTCTTCGAGAACGTCGAAGGCAACCTCGAGCGACTCCCAGTCCTCTGGGCTGCGCTCGGGACCGCTGACACGAACGATCTCGCCCACGAACGGACGATCGTCGGCCGGGGTGCTGTCGCCTCCGGCAGCAGCCTCTGCGGCAGCTTCGGCTTCGGCGGCGCGCGCCTCGGCCTCTTCCAAGGCGGCCTCGGCCTCGGCCTGCGCAGCCTCGGCGGCGGCGCGAGCGTCTTCGGCCGCGTCGACGCTGGCCGAGTCGCCGCTATCGCTGTCACTGCCGCAGGCAGCCGCGATTAGCCCGAAAGCCATCAGGACTGCGAACAGTCTGAGCCATGAGCTTCTCATACTGGAATCCCTCCAAATTGTGTCGGTAGACGCATGTAAGCGCCTACATCCGGGGCGACCATAGCGAACGGGGCTGTGAATTTCCAGTAACAGTGTTGTTAATCGCAGCGTTGCCGCGACGCGATCGTGCTGGCCGATCGCACGTCAGAGGATCTCGCTCATCTCGACGACGCGCCTCTCGTCGATCGAGCGATGGGCGGCAACACCCATGGCCACGCTCAGGCGGCCGTCGGCCAGGGTGACCTCGGGTTGGCCGCCGCTGCGGATGGCCTCGGCGAACCTGCGGTGCTCGACGTAACTGGCGCCGTGGTGCAGGCCGACGTGAGCTATCGACGGGTCGACGATGGCGTGTTCTTCGACAGAACCGATCCAGTGCTCACCTCGCCGACCGATGCGCAACACGTCTTCGGGAATCAAGGCCTCGAGCTTGGCCTTGTCGCCGGCAACGACCAGCTCCTCCTGATTGCGAGTGGCTTCGGCGAACATGCACAGGTCCAGCAGCGCCCGCTGGCCCGAGTCGAAGTCGACGATCACAAAGGCGTTGTCGAGGATGTCGGGCACCTGTCCGTCGTAGAGCTCGTCGAGGTGGTTGACGTCCTGGGCCCCGGAAGCCATCACACGAGTGGGTTCGCCGTCGCACAACAGGCGCATCAGGTCGAAGAAGTGGCAACACTTCTCGACCAGGGTTCCGCCGGTGTTGCGAGAAAAGCGGTTCCAGTTGCCGACCTTGACCAGGAAGGGGAAGCGGTGCTCGCGG
>JAGQSP010000405.1 GCA_020439485.1 Acidimicrobiales bacterium
TCGGCGATGGCGGCCACCTGCGGATCGAGCTCGGGGCTGGCGACGACCACCTTGAGCGCACGCATGTTGGCTTCCAGATCGGCCACAGCGACAAAGGCGGACAGGTCACCGACGTCGTCGCCGATCATCAACACCGCCTCTGTGCCGGGCTGGACCCGCTCCTTGACCGCCGAGCCCTTGTCGACGCTGATCGGTGGGTGAAGCTCGACGCTCATCTTGGCCGGTCGGGCTTGCAGCCCCGAGTCGACCGACACGCGTCGAGCCCATTCGAGGACCCGCGCCTCGAGGTCTGGGCGGCTCCGGTAGTGCACTGTCAGCGACAGAACCTTGCTCTCGACCACCACCGAGGTGCCCGAGAAATTGTCGAGCGCCGAAACCCGAGCTCGTTCCACCGTCGGAATCCACCCTTCGGCCTCGGCGTTGGTCAGTTCCCGACCCCCTACGAAGCTCTCGAGGCCGTACAGACCGACCAGCTCGACATCGAGGCCGGCCAGCTGAGACACCAGGAACGAAACCGGGCGGCCGGATATCACGGTGACCCGTGCCCCGTCACGACGCAATCTCGACAACGCATCCAGTGCGCCGTGTTGGGGTCTGGCCTGCTCGGGCGTGCCCACGATCGGCGACAGGGTGCCGTCGAAATCGGTGAACACGTGGGTACCGGTCAGGTCGTCCCCGAGCAGGTCGCGAATGCCCACGAGATGGATCAGTTGGCGATGTCCGAGCCCAGCAGCACCAGGATGTGAGGATCTTCCCAGTCGGCCACGAGCGCTTCGGGCGAGTCGGGCATGCTGAACACAGCGTCGTTGCCCAGCCCCAGCTCCGCAGCAATCTGCTGGGCCTCGAGCAGATAACCACCGACGTGGTGGATCTTCGTGAGAGCCAAGGTGCCCTGGCCGCTGGCCGAGTTCGTGGGCTTGAGGGTGACGTATCCAAGGGCCTTGAAATCGTCGGTCTGGCCACCGGCCGCACCGGCGACGGCCGTGGTGTTGGCGACCTGAACACGCACCTGGGCGTTTGGCCTGGGCTCGAACCCCCTGTCGTCGGTGGTGGTGTCGGTGGTGCCTGCAGCGGTTGTGTCGGTTGTGGCCACCGAGGTGTCGGTGGTACCAGCAGCGGTCGTATCGGTCGTGGCGACCGAGGTGTCGGTGGTACCAGCAGCGGTTGTGTCGGTTGTGGCGACCGAGGTGTCGGCGGTACCAGCAGCGGTCGTGTCGGTGGTTCCCGACGCGGCCTCGGTTGTCGAGGCCGACTGCTCGCCGCCAGCGGCAACGGTCGAATCACCCACGGCGGTACGGATCAAAACGATTCCGATGACCACGGCTATGACGATCAAGATGATGCCGCGCGACATCGCCCCTCCGGCAGAACGGACGAACGAACCGTCCTGCGATGCATGACGTCCGGCGTTCATGATTGATCTCCTCCTGCTGCCCGCTGATGCCGCACCGAGCCCGAGGTGGGAATCGAACCCACAACCCCCGCTTTACAAGAGCGGTGCTCTAGCCGTTGAGCTACTCGGGCGCTTCGGACGATGGTACGCCCCGCGGACCCCGTGGTGGGCGCGCGTCAAGATCTGCGCCTGACCACCTCATAACAGGCGACCGCCGCAGCGTTGGCGACGTTCAACGAGTCGAGCTTTCCGAACTGAGGAATCGACACCAACTCATCGCATCGTTCCGAGACCAGACGACCCAGACCCGCGCCCTCCGCGCCAAGCACCATCGCCACCGGACCATCGAAGGCAGCAGTCGATTCCCAGATGGACTGGGGCGCCCTGGCTGCCAACCCGATGGTCCAGATTCCCTTGTCGGCCAACTGTCCCATCGCCGCTGGTAGCCCGCCGACCAGCGAGATCCGGAGGTACTCGACAGCGCCGGCCGCCGACTTCACCGCCGCCGGCGTGAGGCGGGCCGCCCGATGCCGCGGTATGACCACACCGGTCACCCCGGCCACTTCGGCGGTTCGCAGGATGGCGCCGAGGTTGCCAGGATCGGTGATGCCGTCGAGCATCAAGAGGAAGGGTTGGCGGCCCTCGAATGGCTGGGTGAGGTCGTCGAAGTCGGTGGCCCGAACCGACTTGGCTGTCGCTATTACTCCCTGAGGGGCGTCTGTGCGGGCCAGCTCGTCCAGCTTGCGCCGAGCGACTCGTGTCACCGGCACCCGATCTTCGGCAGCCAGGTCGAGGATCTCGGCGACTATCACCGAATCGTCGATGTCTTCTGCCACGACGATCTCTCGAACCTTGCGCTTGCCTACGCGCAACAGTTCGACCACGGCCTGACGGCCCTCGACCCGGTCGCCGCCCAGGTCGTCTGGGTCGCGTTGGCGCCCACGCTGGCGATCGTCGCCGCCACGCGGTGCGGTGCTGCGACCCCCGGCAGCTGCCCCGGGGCGTCCCCTGGCCGCGCTCGGGTTGTTGCGACCCTGGCTGCGCCTGCCCGGCTTGGGTGTGCCGCCGCGACCGCCTTTGCGACCTCTTGCGTTGCTCATCGGTCTTGCGACCCTTCGATCAGGGCTACCGCCATACAGACGATCGCCTCTCCACGACCAAGTGCGCCGACACCTTCGGTGGTGCGCCCCTTGACTCCAACGGGAGCGCCCACCACCGCACCCAGCCGCTCGGACATCTGAGAGCGCCGGGGTGCCAGCTTGGGGCGGTCGGCCACCACCGTACAGTCGACGTTGACAGCCCGATAGCCGGCGGCGTGCACCAGCTCGACGGCCCTGCGCAACAACTCGATGCTGTCGGCCCCGGCAAACTGTGGGTCGGTGTCGGGAAACTGCTGGCCGATGTCTCCCAGTCCCGCAGCGGCCAACAGAGAGTCGATCACGGCATGGGCCACGACGTCGGCGTCGCTGTGGCCGACCAGGCCGGGATGACCCTCGAAGTGGATACCTCCCAGCAGAAGCCGACGATCGGGGTCGTCACTGACCCTGTGAACGTCGTATCCATGTCCGATTCGCAGATTCACGGGCTGACGCTCCAGTCTCACCAGGTTGCCCTGGCAACTACCAGGTCGTATTCGGTGGTGATCTTGGCAGCTCGCGGCGAACCTTCCACCACATGCACGACCCCGCCGACCGATTCGATCAGGGCGGCGTCGTCGGTGGCGTCTGCCCCCGACGAATGAGCCTCGCGCAGCAGGGCGGCACGAAACCCCTGTGGGGTCTGCACCGCGACGAGCGACGAGCGATCGGGCGTCGACACCACAACGTCGCCTTCGACCTGCTTGATCGTGTCAGCCACCGCCAGCGCCGGCACCACAGCATCGGCCCCACGACGCAAGGCGGCGATGACGCGAGCGAACACCTCGGCAGGAGCACCGGGCCGAGCCCCATCGTGCACCAGCACGAATTCGACGTCGGGCGGCAATGCGTCGAGCCCCCGACGCACCGACTCGCTGCGCGACTCGCCGCCGGGTACTACCAACACTCCGTCGCACAATTCGACGACATTGGGGTCGGACGACACCAACACGACCTGATCACAACAGCGTTGGGCAACGCCGACGGCATGTTCGACGACGGCTGCACCGGCGATGGTCTCGAGCAGCTTGGGCCGGCCGAACCGCGTGCTCGAGCCGGCCGCCACCACGATGGCCCAAACCGGCCCTGGCGTTCGTCCTGTCATACACAAAGCGTGTCAGGTCGCGGCCGCTGTCTCCAGGTCTTCGTGGGCATCGATGGTGGCGAAGTGCATGATGCCCTTGGCTGTGGGTACCGAGTGGCTGACCCGAACCCTGACCTCATTGCCAAGCTGTTCGGCCGCGTCGGAGACCACGACCATGGAACCGTCGGACCTGTACCCGACACCCTGGCCGGGCTCGGAACCCTCGCGGACCAGCTCGATGCTGAGCACCTCGCCGGGCATCACCTCTGACCGCAATCCGTCGGCCAGCCGCGACACGAACAGGGTGGACACTCCCTGTAGCTCGGCCACACGGGCCAACGGTTGATCGTTGGTGATCAGCCTGACGTTCAGGCGGCGTCCGAGGGTGACGAGCTTGGCGTCGACGTGTTTGACCTCTGGCACCTCGTCGTCGATGACCCTCAGCGAGACCGTGCCCTCGTCGTCG
>JAGQSP010000406.1 GCA_020439485.1 Acidimicrobiales bacterium
TGCAGGTCGACTGGCGAATGCCGCTGGCGACCGAGCCATCGGCGAACACACAGATGCCGATGGGGTCGTTGACGGCGGTGGTGCTGGTGGTGCTGGACGAGACGGTGGTGGTGGACGAGGTCGACTGCTGTGTGCCGGGAGGCGCAACGGTGGTACCAGACACCCGCGGGTTCTGGGTGGTGGGAGTGGCCACCCGCGCTGTGGTGCTGGTGGTGCCGAGGCTTTCGACGACCACCCCGACCTCGACATCGCCCGAGGTAGAGGTCGACGTCGACGAGTCGTCTGAGGCGGGTGCTCCGTCGGGCAGGGTCGAGGACGGCGCCGACGACGAACCCGAGCTCGAACCCGACGTGGTTTCGGTTTGTCCGATGTCGGTGAGGGTGCCCTCGGCTACCACCGGGTCGCCTGAGTTCGTGTCGCGGTTGATGGCGAACAAGACGATGAACACCATCGGCGCGAGCGCAAGGGCTATCAGCCCAACGGTGGTCATTCTGTCGCGTTCCAAGATCTGGTCCCTCGTCGCCGCCGGGGAAGGGCGGGCTTTGCGTTCGGTGACCGATCGTATTCGCTAGAACTACGAAGCGGCGCGCAGCAACCGCAGCGGGTGCCCAACGTCAGCCCGTTGAGCCGAACACGACCGCCACCTCGATGGTTTCGCCTCCGCGCTGCACTGTGAGGGTGGCCCCCGATCCGGGTCGACGCACGAGCACATCGGCGCGTAGGTCGCTGCTGCTGCGGATCATCATTCCGTCGACGGCGGTGATGCGGTCGCCGACCTGCAGACCCGCGTCTTCGGCTGCAGAACCTTCGACGACCTGGCTGATCAATGCCCCCGCGGTGCCGTCGGTGGTGCGGCCCGAGCTGACGCCCAACAAGGCCAACTGCACCTGTTGCCCGGCGACGAGCTGATCGGCCACGATGCGAGCCAGGTCGACTGTGACGGCGAAGCCGACGCCGGCGTTGTCGCCACTTTCGGTGAAGATCTGAGAGCTGATTCCGATCACCTCGCCGCTCAGGTTCACCAGAGGGCCGCCCGAGTTGCCCGGGTTGATGGCGGCGTCGGTTTGCACCATGGGAATGTCGGACACCACACGATCCACGGCGCTGACAATTCCGGCCGTCACAGTCTGTTCCAGCCCGAACGGGCTACCCAGCGCCACCACGGCCTGGCCCACGGTTATCTCAGAGCCGTCTGCCAACGAGGCGACGACCATTCCGGCCGGTGGGTCGATACGGACCACGCCGATGTCGGACAGTGTGTGGGTGCCCACTACCTCGCCTGGTACGCGGCTGCCGTCGCTCAACAGCACTTCGACGGTATCGACGTCGTCGACCACGTGGGCCGCGGTCATGATCAGGCCAGATGGGTCGTAGACCACTCCAGAGCCGACCCCGAAGCCGGTCTGGATGCGCACGACTGCGGGCGACACCAGGGCCGCGGCCTGGGCATAGGGCTCGCCGTCGATGCCCGCCGACTCGATTATCGGCACGACGGCGGGCTGGATGGTCGTGGCGACGGGCTCGGCGTCCGCCTGGGCAGCGTCCGCCTGGGTCGATGTGTTCTGGGTCGATGTGTTCTTGGCGACCAGGTAGGCCACCGCGGCCGAGGCTGCCATCAAGCCGGTGATGCCGACGATTGCCGCCAGCACCAGCGGCCACCGACGCCGGCGCTTGGGCTTGGTTTCAGGAGCGCGCTCGGCGTCGGGCTGACCCTCATCGGTGGGCTGGTTCTTGTCTTCGAAGCCCCACATCAGTACGGGTAGCGGGTCGTCGAGGGTCAGGGGGATCCTGACGTCGGGTTCGTTCGGCTGGTCAGGTGTCCATCGATCCATGTTCGCCTCGGCCATGTCGAGCGGTTTGTCGGCCCCAGTCTGGGGACGCTAAATGAGACAACCGTGAGAACGTCCCGATTCATTCCGAGGTTCCGGCTGGTTGGGGTTCGATTGGCTCGTGTGACGGTGAGCCGGCCACATAGGCGGGATTCTGTCCGGCGGCACGAGCCGCTTGGGTGGCCATCCATCTATGCGGTCTACCCGGAATCGTGGGACGGGCCGCCCGATTCCTGCTCGACCTTGCTCCGGGTGGGGTTTACCTAGCCGCCTGGTCGCCCAGGTCGCTGGTGCGCTCTTACCGCACCGTTTCACCCTTGCCTGTGATCGGCCTGGTGGCGAACCATCAGCCCGACCCATCGGCGGTTTGCTCTCTGTTGCACTTTCCGTCGCCTCGCGGCGCCTGGCCTCACGCCAGCACCCTGCCCTGTGGAGTCCCGACCTTCCTCGAATGCCTCGAAGGGCACCCGCGGCCACCTCGGCCGACTCACCGTCGCACGCAGGATAGCCGGGTGGACGCTCGGCTAGACCGAGCAGGTGATGTCGTTGGGGCCGTTCTGCCAGTAGCGCACGAGGTAGTCGCCCGCCAGGTCACCACCCGGGTGCTGGTAGGTGGTGCCATCGACGTTGGCCAGCCACGAGCCGTTGAGCCGCACGTAGTAGGTGCCGATGCCGGCGATGGGGCTCCAGGTCAACAAGACGCCGCCTCCCTGGGCCGATTTGGTGCACTCCGGACCTCCGCCGCCGCCACCACCACCACCACCACCACCGCCGCCGCCTCCGTCGACCGTGGCGCAGGTGATGTCGTTGGGGCCGTTCTGCCAGTAGCGCACCACATAGTCGGTCGCCAAGGTGGCCGGGCTGTCGGTGTAGGTGGTGGCCTGGGTAGAGGCCAACCACGAACCGTCCTTGCGGATCTGGTAGGTCGGGTCCCCGGCTATCGCGTTCCAAGTGATGATGGCGGTGCCGTTGGAAACCGTTGCAGTGCATTCGGGGTCACCGCCGCCGCCACCACCACCGCCGCCGCCACCACCGCCGCCGCCGCCACCACCGCC
>JAGQSP010000407.1 GCA_020439485.1 Acidimicrobiales bacterium
AGGCGGGTCAGTCCTCGAGGGACGGGCGCTTTTCGCCGAAGCGGTTCCAGCTGGTGAGGCTCTCGGCCGGGCGTCTCGACGCGACGCCCCACTTGCCGGTAGGCACCCCGAGCGGCAGGAGAGCAACGATCTCGTAGCGGTCGGGGACACCGACAACCTCTCGAACCTCGTCTTCGTAGATCCGAAACACCGAAGTGAGCACGGTTCCGACACCCTCGCTGCGGGCGGCCAGGATCAGGTTCTGCACGGCCGGATACACCGACGCATACACGGGACCGACGTCCATGACACCCTCATCGTCCTCGATCGCCATCGAGATCTTGGGGACGATCACCAGGATCATCGCCGGCACTGAAGCCAGACTGCGAGCCAGATCGTCGGTGGCCTTCCAGTTGCGCTGATGGCGCTTCTCGGCGTCGGCGTCCTTGAAGGGCGGCACGTACTTCTGGATGGCGGGCTCGTAGCGCTCGTGGGCCTTCAGATAGATGGCCGCGATGCGGTCTTTGACGTCTTGTTCGGTTACGACGAGGAACTGGTAGGGCTGGATGTTTCCACCGCTAGGGGCCTGCACCGCGGCGCGCAAGATGCGCTGGATGGTCGCGTCGCTTACCGGCTCGTCGCTGTAACGACGCATCGCGCGCGTGGTCATCAACGCTTCGTAGAGCTCCATGGGTATCCGCCTATCGATTCTTGAACTCGGGCTCGCGCCGCTCCTTCAGAGCGGCGAGGGCTTCCTTGTGGTCTTCGGTGCCGAACGTGACGATCTCGAGCGCGGTGGCCAGGTCGAACGAGGCATTGGCCGCGTCCTTGAGCAGCTTGTTGACCGCCATCTTCGTGTATTGGATGGCTCGTGGTGCGCCGGCCGCGATGCGGCGAGCGAACGCCAACGCCTGATCGACACATGCATCGTCTGGGGTGACGAAGTTGACCAGGCCGATGCGATGGGCCTCGGCCGCCGAGATCGGGTCGCCGGTGAACAGATACTGCTTGGCCAGGGCCGGACCGACAGCGAGGGGCCAGGCGATGGTTCCACCGTCGCCGGCCACGATGCCGACCTTCACGTGGGGGTCACCGATGGTGGCCGACTCGGCTACGAAGATGATGTCGCACAGCAGGGCGATGGATGCGCCCAGCCCCATGGCGTGGCCGTTGACCGCCGCGACGATGGGAATCTGCACATCGAGCATGTCCCAGATGAGGTTCTTGCCGTCGCGATGCACCTCGTCGAGCAGCTCGCGATCTTCGAGGGCAGGGAACCAGTCGAAGTCGCCGCCGGCCGAGAACGTCTTGCCGGAACCGGTGAGCAGGATGCACCGAGCCTCGGTCTCTTCCTGTAGCAGCGGGAAGAGCTGAGCCATCTCCTCGTGCATGGTGGCGTTGACCGCGTTCAGCCAGTTGTCGGGCCGGTCGATGGTGACCTTCAGAACGTGGCCGTCGAGGCGTTCGAAGTGCAGGTATTGGAACTCGTCGAACGAGCGTCGCTGTCTCATTGACCCCCCTGAGGTCAGCTGGGCTCGCGGGGCAAACCCAGCAGTCGTTCACCCAAGATGTTCTTCTGGATCTGGGTGGTGCCGCCACCGATTGTCAACGCCCGGCTGAACAGATATCCCCAGTGCCACACGTCGAGGTGTTCGGCTTGTTCGTTCTGGAGGCCGATCATGCCGTGTGGCCCGGCCAGGTCTTTCACCAGGCCGGTCAGCTCCTGTCCGAGAATGTCGGCCAGCGTCTTGCGGATGGATGCCTCGGGCCCAGGGTCGCGGCCAGCCAGTATCGCCTCGACGATCTTGTCGCCCAGCAGGTTGACGATGAAGGTGTTGGTATAGGCACGGGCTGCCCGCTGGCGCATCACCGGGTCGGCACCGGCACCACGAGCCTTGATCTCGTC
>JAGQSP010000408.1:0-5611 GCA_020439485.1 Acidimicrobiales bacterium
ACCGACCTTTCCTCCGTGGTTGATGGTGGAGATCACGTCGGCCAGTGCGCTCTGGTGCCCCGACATCTCCAGCGCCACATCGAACCCCTCTGCCATGCCCAGATCGGCCATCGCAGCACGCAGGCTGTCCTCGCCCGGCGAGGTCGCAACGTCGACACCCATGTTTCGAGCCGTTTCCAGCCGAGCGCCGGACGGGTCGGTGATGACGATGTGCCTGGCCCCTGCATGCCTGCAAATGGCAGCAGCCATCTGGCCGATCGGGCCTGCCCCTGTGATCAGCACGTCCTCGCCCACCAGGTCGAACGACAGCGCGGTGTGTACCGCATTGCCCAGCGGGTCCAAGATGGCGGCGATCTCGTCTGGCACGAACTGGGGCACGCGGTAGGCGTTGACCGCGGGAAACGAGATGTACTCGGCGAAGGCACCATCGCGGTTGATTCCGATGCCGATGGTGTTGCGACAGAAGTGCCCGTCACCTGCTCGACAGTTGCGACAGGTGCCGCACACGATGTGGCCCTCGCCCACCACCCGATCGCCCACGTCTACCAGCTGTACTTGGGCCCCCCTGTCCACCACCCGGCCGACGAACTCGTGACCGATGGTCGTTGGAGGAACCACTGTGGCGGCAGCCCAGTCGTCCCACTGGAAGATGTGCAGATCGGTTCCGCACACGGCGGCGTGAGTCACCTCGACCAGCACGTCGTTGGGCCCGCACTCGGGCTTGGCGACGTCGACCAGTTCGAGCCCTGGGCCTCGGTTCGTCTTCGCCAGGGCTCTCATCGAACAACTCCTGCCTCGCGACCGGCGGTTACGAACGCCTCCACCGCCCGGTCGATGTCGTCGCTGCTGTGCGCGGCGTTCATCTGGGTGCGGATGCGAGCGGTTCCCATGGGCACGACGGGATACGAGAAGGCTGTCACGTAGACGCCGAGGTCGAGCATTCGGGCCGCCATCTGCCCGGCCACCTTGGCGTCGCCCAGCATCACCGGAATGATCGGATGATCGGCTCCGGTCAGGTCGAAGCCGGCCCGCTGCATCGCCGTCCGGAAGTGTCGGGCGTTGGCGGCCAGCCTGGCCCGCAGCTCGTCACCGGTGCCAGACCGGGCGATCGCGATGGCGGCCCTGGCCCCGCCCACCAGGCCGGGGCTGAGCGCATTGGAGAACAGGTATGGCCGGGCCCGCTGGCGCAGCAGGTCGACGACTGCGCTCCGCGCCGCAACGAAACCGCCCATTGCGCCGCCCAACGCCTTTCCCAGGGTCGAGGTGACGATGTCGACACGGTCGGCAACCCCATGGTGTGCGGGCGTGCCGCGTCCCTGCGGACCGATGAAGCCGGTGGCGTGGCAGTCGTCGACCATCACCAGAGCGTCGATTTCGTCGGCGACCTCGCAGATGCCAGGCAGATCGGCGAGGTAGCCGTCCATCGAGAACACGCCATCGGTGACGATCAGCACCGTCTGCGCGCCCTCGTCGAGCGCCCGCGTTGCCTGCGCTCTCAGGTCAGAAAGGTCGCGCGTCGCAAAGCGGTACCGCCGGGCCTTCGACAGGCGGATCCCGTCGATGATCGAGGCGTGGTTCAAGCTGTCTGACACGATGGCGTCGTTCTCGCCCAGCAGCGGCTCGAACACTCCTCCGTTTGCGTCGAAGCACGCAGCAAACAAGATCGAGTCGTCGGTGCCGACGTAGTCGGCGATGTCGCGCTCGAGCTCGCGGTGCTGGGTCTGGGTTCCGCAGATGAACCGAACCGATGCCATCCCGTAGCCGTTGGCCTGCATGGCGGCGTGCGATGCCGATATCAGCTCCGGATGATCGGCCAAGCCCAGATAGTTGTTGGCGCAGAAGTTGAGCACCTCACGGCCGGCCACCAACACCGAGCCGCCCTGGGCTCCCTCGATCAGCCGCTCGGCCTTCCACAGCCCGTCGTTTCGGATCTGACCCAACGTCTGGTCGACCCGCTCGTAGAACGCATCTCTGCCCATGCGCCCAACATAGGTCCACGCAGACCCGCATCTGGTGCCGGGTTCAGGCGTTGTATGCCCGGACGGCGTCTTTCAGGAACTCCTGCACCGGGCGGGCGATCTCCCACTGGTCGAGGATGAACTGGTCGAGCGTCTCACTGGTGAACAGCGATGGGTCGTCGAACGATCGCCAGAACACCCACTGCTTGTTCAACACCAGTGGCTCGGCGGCCGCCAGGTCTTTCAGTTCGGCCGGGGCCCGTTTGTGTGCCTCGCCCTGCAGATCTCCAAACGTCGAGCGATACGGCTCTGCGTTCATCAGGTCGCGAAGGCGGGCCGAATGCTCGCCGACATAGCGGCGCAGGTGGTCCCGAAGTTCGGTCGATGGCTGGTACATGCCCCCGGCCACCCACACGCCGGCCAAGCCGATCCGGCAGGTGTAGGCGGGCCAAGCCCAGTCGTGACGGGCACTGCGTCCGACAGTGATGCCCAACTCGGTCTTGTACGGCGTCTTGTCCTTGGCGAACCTGACGTCGCGGTTGATGCGATAGGTCGCGTACTTCGCCGGAATCTGGTACTCGGGCTCGAGTTCGGCAACCTGCTCGACCAGAGCCGCAGCCAGCGCCTGGTAGGGCTTCTTGAAGTGCTGCTCGTATTCCTTGCGGTGAGCGTCGAACCAGGCCTTGTTGTTGTTGGCAGACAGGCCTTTCAGCCACGCTGCCGACTGGTCGGTGAAGAACGCCATGGCCGAAGCGTAGCCACCCGGTGTGGCGTCGGCGGCCGGTCAGTGAGTTGGCTTGGATGCCTTCCACGCCTCATAGTCGGTCAAGGGCAGTCCGTCGTCTCGCCACCCGGTGAACCCGGTTTCGATGTGGCTGACCCTCGGCACACCCATGTCCTTCAGTGCCTTGCACGCAAGCGCCGAGCGCCACCCGCTGGCGCAGTGGAGGATGAACTCGCGATCTTCCCCGAAACCGCTCTTGAAGTAGGGCGAGTCGGGGGCGAACCAGAACTCGAGCATGCCCCGTGGAGCGTGCTGGACACCTGGGATGACCCCCTCGCGCTGCAGTTCCCGGACGTCGCGGATGTCGAGGATCAGGGCGCCCTCGTCTTCGACCCGGCGCTTGGCCTCGGCGGGCGAGATGTTGTCGATCTCGGCCTTGGCGTCGTTGACTACGTCGTGGATGGACCTCACTGCCATCTCCGAAGTCTGCCACAGGGTCGGTCGTCGGCGTTCTTCCGACATCCGGCCGGTGTTGCGCTGCCCGGGTGTCGGGATTTCGCAGGGGTGGGGCCAGGGCGCCATCATTGGCGGGTTGACTCCAAGGGGGACGTTCATTGAGACGCGTGCTGATCGCCAACCGTGGCGAGATCGCCATACGCATCGCCCGGGCCTGCACCGACCTGGGGCTCGAGTCGGTTGCGGTCTTCTCGGCCGCCGATGCAAAGAGCCTCCACGTCAAGGCGGCCGATCAGGCGGTTGAACTGTCGGGCGCAGCCATTGGCGCCTACCTCGACATCGACCAGCTGGTGCGGGTGGCATCCGACAACGGGTGCGACGGTGTTCACCCCGGCTATGGCTTCTTGGCCGAGGACGGCGACTTCGCACGGGCGTGCAACGCCGCCGGCCTGACCTTCATAGGGCCCACGGCACAAGCCCTCGACCTCTTCGGAGACAAGATCGAAGCCCGCAACGCCGCCATCGCCGCCGGTGTGCCCGTCATCGAAGGCACTTCGCACGCCGTTGGCTCGGTAGCCGAAGCCACCGCCGAGGCCGAGCGCATCGGCTATCCCGTGATGCTCAAGGCTGCCGCAGGCGGAGGCGGGAGGGGTTTGCGTCTCGTCCACAACTCAGAAGAACTACCCGCCGCCTACGAACGGTGCCGCAGCGAGGCGGGCGCCTCGTTCAGCGCCGACCACGTCTTCGTCGAGCGTTACGTCGAACGGCCTCGACACATCGAGGTGCAGGTACTGGCAGACGCCGCCGGTGCGGTCGTGCACCTGCACGAGCGCGACTGCTCGGTTCAGGTACGCAACCAGAAGGTCGTCGAGATAGCTCCGGCGGCGGGTCTGGATCCTGCGCTTCGTTCGAAGATCCTCTCCGATGCGGTCACCCTGGCCGCCTCGGCGGGCTTCGTCAACGCGGGCACGATGGAGTTCCTGGTGATCCCCGAGACCGGCGAACACTTCTTCGTCGAAGGAAACGCCCGCATCCAGGTCGAGCACACGGTCACCGAAGAGGTCACCGGAATAGACCTGGTAGCGGCCCAACTGCGCATCGCCGCCGGCGAAACCCTCGCCGACCTGGGCCTGGCCGACCAACAGTCGGTGCCCCAACCACGCGGTTTCAGTGTGCAGGCCCGGGTCGTGGCCACCGGCCACGGGTCGATCACCGGGTTCCACGAACCGACAGGGCCCGGCATTCGCGTCGACTCACACGCCTATGCGGGATATGCGCCCGCGCCACAGTACGACCCACTGCTGGCCAAGGTGATCGCCACCGCACCCAGCGCCTCCGACCTGTCGCCCGCGCTCAATCGCCTGGCCCGCGCCCTCGACGAACTGCATGTGGCCGGTCTGCCCACCAACGTCGGGCAGCTCCAGATGATCATCGCCAACGAAGCGGTCCGAGCCGGCGACGCACGCACGACCTTGATGGCCGAGATCGAACAACCGTCGGCTGCGACGAGGTCGCGGTTCGGTGACCTGCTGGGGTCGGTCTCGTCGGCCGACGCAGCCACGTCGCTGCGCGATCGGCTGCCCATCGCAGAAGGCCAACAGGGCGTCGCAGCGCCGATGGCCGGTGCTCTCGTGAGCCTGGCCGTCGAGGTGGGCGACGAGGTCACGGCGGGCCAGACGCTCGGTGTGATCTCGGCCATGAAGATGGAGACCGAGCTGATCTCGCCTTGCACAGGAGTGGTCAGGGCCCTCGCCGACGTGGTGCCCGGCGACTCGATCGGCGGCGGCGAGATCGTCGTGGTCGTCGAATCGACCAGCGACGAAGCTCTTCCCGAGCCCGACTACGAAGACACCTGGGGTCCCACCATCGACAAGGTGAAGGCTCTGCAGGGGCTGGCGCTGAGTCGCCTGGCCGACGGCAGCGAAGACCCCGGCGTGGTGCGCCAGCGCAGCCGCAACAAGCTGACGTGCCGCGAGCGGATAGAGCTGCTGCTCGACGACGGGTCGTTCCGCGAGGTCGGCAGCCTCGCCGGCTTCACGACCTACGACGAATACGGCGAGATCGCGGCGTTCACACCCGCCAACCACGTCGGAGGCAGCGGCACCATCGAGGGACGGCCCGCAATCGTGTGCGCCGACGACTTCACCTCGCGCGGCGGTCACTCGGACGGATCGATCGCCGAGAAGAGTCGCTACCTCGACCAGCTGTCGATCGAGCTGCTGATTCCGTCGGTGCGCCTTCTGGATGGTTCGTCTGGTGGGGGCTCGGTGGCGTCGATGGTTCCCAAACAAAAGGCCGACGGCCAAAGTGTCGCCAAGGAGAGCAGCGGGGCCATCGAAGCCGGAAAGCCGAGGGTGTCCGGCGGTGGCGGGTCGTTCCTGCCCCCGCATCTGGGTGCCAGCGAATACACCGAGCAGCTGCAGAAGGTGCCGGTGGTCAACATGCTGCTGGGAAGCGTGGTCGGGTTGGGTGC
>JAGQSP010000408.1:5675-6282 GCA_020439485.1 Acidimicrobiales bacterium
CCCGTCGTCGCCCACGCCGTTGGATACGAGGTCACCAAAGAAGACCTCGGCGACTGGCGTATCCACTGCACGAACGGTTCGGTCGACAATCTGGCGGTTTCAGAAGAGGACGCGGTCGAACAGGCACGCCGTTTCCTGTCGTACCTTCCGTCATCCAGCTACGAACTGCCACCGGTGTGGCCCGTACCCATCGGCGACTCGATCGAACGCTCAGAGCAGGAGCTGTTCACCATCGTTCCACGCAAGCGCACCGCCACCTTCGACATCAGGCGAGCGATAGAGCTGATCGCGGACAAGGGCTCGTTCTTCGAGATCGGGCCCATGTGGGGCACCGATCAGGTGGTGGGATTCGTTCGGATGGGGGGCTATCCGATGGGTGTGGTCGCCACCGACAGCCGCCACGAGAACGGCGGCGCCATGACCGCTGACGGGTGCGACAAGATCACCCGCCACATCGACCTGTGCGAGCTGTTCAACATCCCCATCCTGAACCTGGTCGACAACCCCGGATTCGCCGTCGGGATAGACCACGAGCGCGCCGGCACCATCCGCAAGGGCGGCGAGTGGATGGTGGCCATGGCCCAGATGACCATGCCGATGTACACGG
>JAGQSP010000409.1 GCA_020439485.1 Acidimicrobiales bacterium
AGCTCGTCCAGTACCACCTGATAGTCGGATGGGTTGACCACGACGGCCACGGCATCGTGGTTCTTCGCTGCCGCCCGCACCATCGATGGTCCGCCGATGTCGATCTGCTCGACCGATGGCTCCGACCGGAACGGATACAGGTTGCAGACCACTAGATCGATCGCCGAGATGTCGAGCTCGGCCAGTCGCTGCATGTGAGCCGGTTTGGAACGATCGGCCAAAATGCCGCCGTGTATACGGGGGTGCAGGGTCTTGACCCGACCGTCGAGCATCTCGGGCGAGCCGGTGACCTCCTCGACCGACAGCACATCCAGGCCGGCCTCGCCCAGAACTCGCGCCGTTCCGCCCGAGCTGACCAGCTCGCAGCCCAGTTCTGCCAGGCCCTTGGCCAGGTCGACGATGCCGGTCTTGTCGTAGACGGAAAGCAATGCACGCATGGTCGTTCCTCTCGGCTGTGCGATCCGACCATAGCGCCAGCACGGGCAGCGAAGGCTCAGCTGAGAGCCCAAGATCAGATGAAGGAGAACCACGCTGCGTGTTTGAGCTAGCGTTCGCGGTGTCAGACCCGACACCCCAGGGGGCGAATATGAATCTGAAGCCAAGTGCCATCACGATGCTCGCAGGCGGAGCACTGCTTGCGATCTCCACATTCATCGATTGGAGAGGCATCTCGAACGCCCTCGACACCGATTTCTGGGGCCTTTTTGGCATCTTCGTCTTGCTGATCGGTATCGCGGTCGCCGGCGTTACCGCGGCCCGCAACTTCGGAAACGTTCAGCTGCCCGACAAGATCTTGGGCTACACGATCGATCAGCTGATGACGATGCTGGCACTGGCGGTGTTCTTGCCCACCTTCGGCATGCAGCTGGGCGGCCAGTCTGTCGAGTTCGGCCTCACGCTGGCCTGGCTGTCATCGGCCGCGATAATCGTCGGTGGGGTACTGAAGGAAAAGGGGAACTAGCCAAACGGCGGGTTCGAACCAGAACGCGAAAGATGCCCGGGTCGCACGACCCGGGCATCTTCAGTTCTTCAATCGGTCCGGTCGGGTCAGAGACCCGCTACGACCTCGGCCATCAGATCGCCGGCCTCGGTGGGGTTGAGACCAACCTTCACACCGGCGTCGGCGAGCGCGTCCATCTTGGCCTGGGCGGTGCCCTTGCCACCCGAGACGATGGCGCCCGCGTGGCCCATCTTCTTTCCGGGAGGAGCGGTGACGCCGGCGATGTAGGAGGTGACCGGCTTGCTCATGTGGTTCTTGATGAACTCAGCGGCCTCTTCTTCGGCCGAGCCACCGATCTCGCCGATCATCATGACGGCCTTGGTCTCGGGGTCGGCCTCGAATGCCCTCAAGCAGTCGATGAACGAGGTGCCAGGCACCGGGTCGCCACCGATACCCACGCAGGTGGTGACGCCAATGTCTTTTTGCTTGAGCTCATAGAGCGCCTGATAGGTGAGTGTGCCCGAACGGCTGACGATGCCGACCGGGCCACCGGCCTTGGCGATGTGTCCGGCGGTGATACCGATGTTGCACTTGCCAGGGCTGATGATGCCGGGGCAGTTCGGGCCCAACAGGCGCACGTTGGGGAAGTCGCGGCGCAGCTTGTTGTAGAACCAAGCCTCATCGTGGGCGGGCACACCCTCGGTGATGGCCACGATGAACTCGATGCCGCCCTCGGCAGCCTCCATCACCGCGTCCTTGACCCCCGGGGCGGGGATGAAGATGCAGCTGGCGGTGGCGCCCGTCTCGGCCACGGCCTCGGCGACCGAGGCGTAGATGGGAATACCATCGACATCGGTGCCGGCCTTCTTTGGGTTGGTACCTGCGACGACCTGGGTGCCGTATTCGCGGTTGAGCAGGCCGTAGTAGCGGCCCTGCGAACCGGTGAGGCCCTGGTAGACGACCTTGGTGTTCTCGTCGACGAAAATGCTCACTTGTGGGCTCCTCAGTTCGCCAGCTCGACAGCCCGGCGGGCGGCGTCCAGCATCGTGTCTTCCATCTGCAGGGCATCGCCCAGGTGCGGGCGCAGGATCTCGCGGCCCTCGTCGGCGTTGGTGCCATCGAGGCGGATCACGATGGGTGCGTCGATCTTGACCCGATTCATGGCCTCGATGATGCCGTTGGCGACCTCTTCGCCCCGTGTGATGCCACCGAAGATGTTGATGAAGATCGACTTGACGTTGGGGTCGTTGTTGATGACCTCCATCGCTCCGGCCATCACGTCGGCGTTGGCGCCGCCACCGATGTCGAGGAAGTTGGCCGGCGCTCCGCCGACCTGGTTGACCACGTCGACCGTGCTCATGGCCAGCCCGGCACCGTTGGCGATGACGCCCACGGAACCCTCCAGACCCACGTACTGCAGGCCCTTGTCGTGGGCCGCCGACTCGCGCTCGTCGCGGGGCTGGGTCTCGTCGTACTGGGCATAGTCGCCATGACGAAACACCGAGTTGCCGTCGAGGGTGACCTTGGCGTCGAGGACGTGGACACGCTTGTCGGGGGTGAAGATGAGGGGGTTGATCTCGACCAGGTCGGCGTCGCCCTCGACATAGGCCCGGTAGAGCTTCATCAAGATGTCGACCGCACCTTCGGTGGCCTCGGGGTTGAGCTTTGCGGCCTCGACCCATGCGCGCGCCGCGTCCTCGGTAAGGCCATCTACGGGGTCGACCCAGATCTTGGCGATGGCGTCGGGGTTCTCCTCGGCCACGGCCTCGATCTCGACGCCACCCTCGGCCGACAGCATGCCCAGATGCTTCTTGGCCGATCGGTCGAGGGTGAAGCTGGCGTAGTACTCCTCGGCGATGTCGGATGCCTTCTCGATCCAGACCCGCTGGACGATGTGGCCCCTGATGTCGAGCCCGAGGATGTTGCCCGCGTGCTCGCGGACATCGTCGACGGTCGCTGCGAACTTCACGCCGCCGGCCTTGCCACGCCCGCCGGTGTGGACCTGGGCCTTCACCATCACAGGTGTGCCCAGCCGCTCGGCGGCAGCAACTGCCTCGTCGACGGTGAAGGCGACCTCGCCGGGCGACACCGGCATGTCGAAGGTCGCGAAGAACTGTTTGCCTTGGTATTCGAAGAGATCCACTCGGCCACTCCTGGTCGGTTCCGGCGCACGCCGATCGCGCCACCAGGACAGCCATACTAGGCGGGTGGAAGCCGGCGCGAATCAACCCGACCCAAGCGCAAAGATCGCGCGCTTCACTTCCGAGCAGCGCGGTGTCATCTTGGGCGCAGCGGTGGTGGTCGCGACCATGCTGGCTCTGGCTGTGGTGGCCGTGACCATCGGACGCGATCGCTCGACCACCAGTCTGGGCGACGACAGGTTCCAAGACATCAGGGCCGCCGAGATCTTGACCGTGGTCGACGATGGCGGGCCTGTCTTCTTCCCCGATCTGACCGACGGCACGCGCGACATCTATGTGACGCATTTGGGCGACGACCCGCTTCGGGGCTTCCTGGCGTTCTCGGCCCGATCGCCACAGACCTCGTGCCTCGTCGAGTGGCGGCCGGCGGTGACGGTGTTCGTCGACACCTGCGATGAGACGCTGACCTACCCGCCGGACGGATCGGGTCTCGAGCAATACCCGGTCGAGCTCAGCGAAGGAAAGCTGCAGATCGACATCAACTACGCAGATCGGCCCAACGCCGACGGCTAGGCCGATCCGAGGCTCAGATCTTCTCGATCGGAGCCCAACCCAACAGCAGGCGCTTCTCGCCGGCGTCGGGAAATCGGACCACCAACTCGGCGTTTTCGCCGATGCCTATGACGTCGAGCACCACCCCATCGCCGTATTTGGCGTGCCTGACATCGTCGCCGGGACGAAGCTGAGGACCCGACGCGGATGCCGATGCCTCGGCCCCAGCCTGCATGGCTCGCTCGACCACCCGCTCGCGCGCCTCTTGGCGCCGGCGCGCCCGGCGCTCTTCCTGGCGCGACGACAACGACAGCCCCCGCCCCGATCCGATCGGCGCCGAGAAGTCGGAATCGTCGAGCCTGTCGAGCGACCGAAGCGACGGCCTGCCACCACCACGACCCGGTCGTGACGAACGATCCTCGAGGAGTTCGGCCGGGATCTCGTCGATGAACCGGCTGGGCGGGTTGTATTGGGTGGAGCCGAAGATGGTGCGGCTCCAGGCGTTGGTCAGGTACAGCCGCTCTTGGCCGCGGGTGATGCCGACGTAGCACAGGCGCCGCTCTTCTTCGAGCTCGTCTGGCTCGCCCAGAGAACGCAGATGGGGGAACACGCCGTCCTCGAGCCCCATCATGAACACGGTCGGGAACTCGAGACCCTTGGCCGAGTGCAGGGTCATGATGACTACCTGCGATTCGTCTCCGTCCAGGTCGTCGGTGTCGGCCACCAGCGACACCTGCTCGAGGAACTCTGCGATGCTGTCGTGTTCGCGAGCGCTACCCAGCAGCTCCGCGAGGTTCTCGAGACGGCCCTCGGCCTCGATCGAACGCTCGGCCCGCAGCTCGTCGAGGTAGCCAGATCGTTCCAGGGCCGACTCCAGGACGGCTGCCGGACCCTCGTCGACCAACCCGGTCATGGCGTCGAGCATCTCTATGAAGCCGACGATTCCCTTGGCAGCGCGCCCGCTGACGCCGGCAGCTTCCCAGTCTCGGAGGGCTTCGACGAACGTAACGCCGTTGGCCGTTGCCCACGCATCGACCTTGGCGATGCTGGAGTCACCCACCCCTCGCTTCGGCGTGTTGATGATGCGCTTGAGCGAAACCTCGTCTGCAGGATTGGCGACCGCCTTCAGGTA
>JAGQSP010000410.1:0-2537 GCA_020439485.1 Acidimicrobiales bacterium
GACTGGAAGGTCTGGACCCACCCGGACGGCGACTCGTTCGCCCGCTACTGGGTCCGCCTGCAGGAAACCCGCGAAGCGACCTACATCGTCGACAAGCTGCTCGACAGCTTGCCCAGCGGCCCGATCATGGCCAAGGTCCCCCGCATCATTAAGGTGCCCGAGGGTGAGGCCTACGTCTCGACCGAGAACCCTCTCGGCGAGATGGGCTACTACATCGTCTCGAAAGGCGATCTGGGACCGTTCCGGGTCAAGATCCGCACGCCGAGCTTCAACAACATCTCGATCACGTCTTGGGTGATGCGAGGCGTGTACGTCCCAGACGTCATCACGATCCTCGGCTCGCTCTACTTCATTCTGGGAGACATCGATCGATGATCGCCGATGTCAGTTTCTGGATCTTCTCCGACTACGCCGTGTCGACGGCGATCAAGCTCGGCGTGGTGCTCGGCGTCATACCGCTGACCTCGCTGATCCTGGTCTACGTCTTCTTGTTCAAGATGATGGCGTTCATGCAGAGCCGTCTGGGCCCCATGGAAGCCGGCCCCCACGGCACGTTGCAGCTCATCGCCGAGGCCATCAAGTTCCTGCAAAAGGAAGACATCCACCCCGACAACGCCGACAAGCACGTGTTCGCGCTGGCGCCGGTGGTGGTCCTCATGTCGACCTTCCTGCTGTACGTCATCTTGCCTGCGGGCCCCGATCTGGTGGTCGAGAACCTCGACACGGGCATCTTCTATGCCATGGCGGTGTCGTCGTTGTCGGCTCTGGGCGTGCTCATGGCCGGCTGGGCGTCTGCCAACAAATACGCACTGCTCGGCGGCCTGCGCGCTGCAGGCCAGCTGATCGCCTATGAGCTGCCGCTGGTTCTGGCCGTCGTCGGCGTGGTGATTCAGGCCGAGACCCTGTCGTTGCAGGGCATCGTCCACGCCCAGGCCAACTGGGAGATCTTCGGCTGGGACGCCGGCATGCCCTTCATCTTCACCCAGGGCATCGGGTTTGCGATCTTCATGATCGCCGCCCAGGCCGAGCTCACCCAGACACCCTTCGACATGCCGGTCGCCGAGACCGAGCTGGTCGGCGGTTTCCACATCGAGTACACGGGCTTCAGGTTCCTGCTGTTCTTCATGGCCGAGTTCGGCACCGCATTCGCCTTCGCCTCTATCGCTTCGGTGTTGTTCCTCGGCGGTTGGGCGCTGCCGTTCGTCGACCCCAACGCAAACTGGCTCAACATCGTCGGGCCTGGGGTCATGCTGGCCAAGATCATGCTGCTGTCCTTCCTGATCTTCTGGGTTCGTTTCACCTACCCCAGACTTCGCGAAGACCAGCTCCAGAAGTTCGCGTGGAAGGTCCTCATCCCCCTCGCCCTCGTAAACATCGTGCTCACCGGCGTGTTCAAGGTGGCGTTCTAGATGGCAAACATTTCCGGATACTTCAAAGGCCTCGGGGTCACGGCGCGCACCGCTGTTCGCACCATGTTCCCGGACGGACCGGCCAAGCCGCCGTCGCCCGTCAAGGGTGCGGTCACCGTGCAATACCCGCACGAGAAAGAAGAGCCGACGCCCCGAGCCCGTGGCGTCATCTCTTTGCACGAAGAGAACTGCACCGCGTGCATGTTGTGCAGCCGTAGCTGCCCCGACTGGTGCATCTACATCGAGGGTCACAAGGTCAAGGCGCCGCCGCGCCGCGCGGGCGGCAAGCCCCGCACGGTCAACAAGCTCGACCGCTTCGACATCGACTACTCGCTTTGTATGTACTGCGGTATCTGCGTCGAGGTGTGCCCGTTCGAAGCGCTCTTTTGGACCCCCGAGTACGAGTACAGCGAACCGCGCATCGCAGACCTGCTGCACGACAAGCGGCGCCTCGGCGAGTGGTTCGATACGGTTCCCGACTTCGAGGCCTACGAGGCGGGGTCGGAGATGAAGGTCAAGAAGGTGCCGCGCTGATGGTTGCCCAGAACATCGCATTCGGCATCATCGCCGCTGTCGCCGCGGTCAGCGCGCTGCGCATGGTCACCACCAAGAACGTCGTTCACGCGGCCCTCTACCTGGTGGCGGTGCTGGCCAGCCTCGGCGCTCTGTACATCCTTCTCACTGCCGAGTTCGTCGCCACGACCCAGTTCCTCGTGTACATCGGCGCAGTGATGGTGTTGTTCTTGTTCGGCGTCATGCTCACCCGCGCCCCCATGGGCCAGACCACGTCGCTCACCACCTCTTCGTGGCCCATCGGTCTGGGTGTGGCCGCAATGCTCGGCGCAGTGCTCGTCTATTCGCTGATCGATCAGTTCGGTACCGACGAGTTGCCCAACGACCCTGTGGTGTTTCGAACCCGCGATGTGGGCGACGAGATCTTCAGCACCTACCTGATCGCCTTCGAGGCCGCCTCGGTGCTGTTGCTGGCCGCTCTCATCGGGGCCATCGTCTTGGCCAGGAAGGACTGATCATGCTCGTGAACCAGTTCCTGTTGTTGGGTGCGTTCCTGTTCTGCACCGGCATCTATGGCGTCCTCGCTAGGCGCAACGCCGTGATGGTGTTGATGTC
>JAGQSP010000410.1:2637-4344 GCA_020439485.1 Acidimicrobiales bacterium
GCCGTGGCCGCGGCCGAGGTCGCCGTCGGTTTGGCCATCGTCCTGCTCATCTATCGCAACCGCTCGAACATCAACGTCGAAGAACTCGACTTGATGCGCGGCTGAGGCACCACCAATGCTCGAAAACGCATACCTGGTCCCACTGCTGCCGGCTGTCTCGTTCCTCATCATCTTGCTGTTCGGCAAGCGGATGAAGGGCGGATCTGCCGTGCACTGGGTAGGCATCACCGCCGTGTCGATCGCGTGGGTGTTGTCGCTCGTGATCGGCGTGCAGTGGATCGACCGCAGCGAGGATGCTGCAGCGGCCGATCACGGCAGCGAGGAGGTCCACTCCGACGAGGGTGACCACTCCGAAGACGGGGACCACTCCGAAGAGACCGACACCCACAGCGACGAAACCGACACCCATGAGGACGGCCTCGGCGTCGTCGGCTCCAGCGGCTTGGGCGACGGCACCCTGCTGGGTGTCGAAGAAGGCGGACATCACGTCGTCGTCGCCGAGCCGGTCATCGAGCAGATCACCTGGTTCCAGAACGGCGGCACCGAGCACAAGATCGGCACCTACGTCGACGGTCTGTCTGCTCTGCTGCTCTTTGTGGTGACCACCATCTCGCTGCTGGTTCACATCTACTCGACCGAGTACGTCAAGGGCGACCGTCGCTACACGCACTACTACGCATTCCTCAGCCTGTTCACGGCATCGATGCTGTTCTTCGTCCTGTCGTCGAGCATCTTGCAAATGATCGTCGGCTGGGAGCTCGTCGGTGTCTGTTCGTTCGGGCTCATCGGCCACTGGTGGGAAGACGGCAGCAACAGCAACGCAGCCCTGAAGGCCTTCCTCACCAACCGCGTTGGCGACATCGGCCTGCTGATCGGCATGATCACGCTGTTCTTCGCGACCGGCACCTTCGACATCTTCGAGATCAACACCCTCATCGCAGACGGCGAGGTCAGGCACTTCCTGCTCATCGTGGCCGCCTCTTGTCTGGTGGCTGCGGTGATGTCCAAGTCGGGCCAGTTCCCGCTCCACACCTGGCTGCCCGACGCCATGGCGGGTCCCACGCCGGTGTCGGCCCTGATCCACGCAGCCACCATGGTCGTGGCCGGCGTGTACATGGTGGCCCGCCTGTACCCGGTCTTCTACGACGGCTTCGCCATCTACAGCTCGTCGATCAACCTGTTGGCCCTGGTCGGTGGTTTCACCGCCCTCATGGCCGCGGCGCTTGCCTTCGTCCAGTGGGACATCAAGAAGGTGCTGGCCTACTCGACCGTGTCGCAGCTCGGCTACATGGTCATGGCCCTGGGCGTCGGCGCGTGGACCGCAGCAGTGTTCCACCTGTTCACCCACGCACTGTTCAAGGCCGGCCTCTTCCTGGGCGCCGGTTCGGTCAGCCACTCGGCCGGCCACACCTTCGACATCCGCAAGTTCGGTGGCCTCAAGAAGCACATGCCGGTCACGTTCTGGACCTTCATCGTGTGTTCGCTGGCGCTAGCCGGCATCTTCCCCCTTGCGGGCTTCTGGTCCAAAGACGAGATCTTGCTAGGTGCCCTGGCCGGCCAGAGCCAGAGTTACCCCCTGATGCTGGTCTTCGGCTGTCTGGTGGCTGCGATGACTGCCGCCTACATGACCAGGGTCATCTGGTACACGTTCTTCGGCGAGTTCCGCGGCGAGCTGCATCACCACGACGATCACGGCGACGCCCACGG
>JAGQSP010000411.1:0-2194 GCA_020439485.1 Acidimicrobiales bacterium
GCCCCGCCGCTCTGGCCGCGGCCAAGGAGATAATCGCCCAGGTGCCTCCGATGCCGGTCGCCGACGCATTCGAACTCATGTCGCGGCGAAGCGCCGAGATGTTCCGCAGCGATGAGGCACGCGAGGGCATGGCTGCGTACCTCGAAAAGCGACCCGCTAGCTGGATTCCGAAATCGACCTGAGCGGCCGGGCCGGCGACCAGGTCAGTCGAGAGCCGAGCCGAGTTCGACCTCCATCGCAGCCAGGTCTATCCGGTTCAGCAGGTTCGAGAAGGCCAGCCACGCGGCCAGCGCCGAAACATCGGAGACGTTGGGCGGCAGGATCGCCGGCCTGGCGACCACACCTTGTTCGGTTAGCCGCGAGAAGAGGCCCAGCTCGCGGATGGCCAGCTTGCCCACCCACAACAGCGGCAGCCGGTCGAGCAGACCTTTCCTGACTGCGAGGCGCATCGCGTCGTAGACCTCGAGAAAGCCGCGGATGTAGACCAGGTCCTTGGTGAAGGGGCCGCCGGTGGGGGTGCTGCCCCTGAACACGCGCACAGCCGAGGTCCAAGCGTTGGCGTCGTCGAGGCCCTCGTCGATGAACCATCGATAGACGTCGAGGAAGGTCGCCCCCGAGGCCGCCATGCCGATGGCGTGCATGCGTCGCGTGATCTTGGCGAGGCGGCTGGGGGTAGACGAAAGGGTGGTTATCTCGGAGAAAACGGCCAGCCCCTCCTGGGTGACCGTGGTGGACGGGGTTCCCTTGCCCAGGAACGTGCACCACGGCTGGCGCCGGCCGTTCAGCGAGGTGGCCACGTGCACCCACCCTTCGTGAACCTCGAGCACCCGCAGGTCTCGGTCTGTGAACTCGGCGTCGGCCCGCAGCTTGATGTAATCGGAGCCCGCAGCCGCGTCGGCGACGATGCCGTCGTCGAGGATCACGCTTATCTGTTCGTCTCCCCAGACCGAGGACAGGCGCCGGCCCAGGATCTTGACGGCCACCGACGCGTCGAAGCTGCGCCCTTCGGGGGCTTCCCAAGGTCCGTCGGCGATGCTGGTGAGGGCGTCGTCCATGATCTCGCCGAGTTCGAGCAGGGAGGGGCCACCGGGGTGCGTCAGGTCGTTGACGCCGCCGTACAACCCGGTCGACAGGGGAGTGAAGGCCGTGGTTCCACGAGCGCCCAGCATCTCGATGACCGTCATGTACTCGTCGACCCGGCTGGTCATCAGCGAACCCACCGCTGAATCGCCCATCTGGTTCGTGATGCGCGCCCTCAGTGCCTCGAATCCGGCGATCTGGGATTGCGGGTCGAACCCCAGAGCCCGGTTCTGCAGGTAGTAGTCGCGGTCTACCTGGGGTTGAGAGCCGGCCCCAGCGGCGAAGAACCTGGCCCGCACCGAGTCGTCCCACGCCACCGCGTCTAACACCCGGATTGGCCTCTGAAGCTCGACCAGAGCATCCGAGAGTTCTCTGATGGTCTCGAGCGGAACCTCGGTGGGGTCCATCGCCGTCTTGTTCAGCCCCGGGGAAGGAAACCCATGGCGTCGCGTGCCCGGTCCATCGCCCCGGCGGCGACCTCTTGGGCCTTCGCAGCGCCGATCTCGATGAGCCGAGAGAGCTCGGCAGGGTCGGCCAGCAGCTCGGCCCGTCGAGCCTGTATCGGTTCGAGCACGGCCACGACGGCGTCGGCGGTTGCGACCTTGAGGTCTCCGTAACGCGTGTATTCGGCGGCTGCGGCCTGGGGTTCGGTGCCGGTGGCGGCCGCCAGGATCGACAGCAGGTTGGAGACGCCCGGCTTGGTCTCGGGGTCGAAGCGCACCTCGGTGTCAGAGTCGGTGACCGCCCGCTTGAACTTCTTGGTGATGGCCGAAGGTTCCTCGAACACCAGCACACATCCGGCCATGGTGTCTGCAGACTTGGACATCTTGTTCTCGGGGGCCTGGAGGTCCATGACCCGCGCTGCGGTCTTGGGGATTGTGGCCTCGGGCACCACGAACGTGTCGCCGTATCTCGAGTTGAATCGAATGGCGACGTCGCGCGCCAGCTCGAGGTGTTGGCGCTGGTCGTCGCCCACCGGCACGAAGTTGGTGTCGTAGAGCAGGATGTCGGCGGCCATCAAAGCCGGGTAGGTGAACAGGCCGGCCGATACGAAGTCGCCCGACTGGCGAGCCGACTTGTCCTTGAACTGGGTCATGCGGCTGAGTTCGCCGAA
>JAGQSP010000411.1:2330-4670 GCA_020439485.1 Acidimicrobiales bacterium
CGAAGCTCGGCCGGGTCTTGCTGGGTGGTCACTGCGTGAAGGTCGACGGCGCAGAAGATCGAGTCGTGAACGTGCTGATCGACCACCCACTGGCGAACGGCCCCGAGATAGTTGCCCAGATGCATTTCGCCCGTTGGTTGTATGCCAGAGAACACTCGAGTCATGAGGCGTCACCGTAGCGAAGTGAGGCGGCCATGACGTCCAGTTTCTTGCGGTCGGGCACCAACAGCCAGAGCTGGTCGTCGTGGGTGCCGGTGATGGTCATGCCGGCTCCGTGGCGGCCCAGATCGACCAGCTCGATGTCGACGATGTCTGTTGCGGGCATTCGGGCCACATCGACGGAGGTGCTTGATCGCCCGGGCCCCTCCGGTGTCGGCTGCCAAAGGACCTCGACGGTCGACATGCGCAGCCAGCCGTCGGGGAATCCGGTGACGAACTCGGTCTTCAAGAGCTTGCGGTGCAGGGGCTGACCTGCCCTCAGCCCTGGTGAGGTCTTTGCCACCACCATCTTCGCCTGACCCGCCCACTCGAAGTCGGTCACCTGGCTGTGCCTCTCGAGGCGCTCGGGCGGTCCATCTCGGCCGGCGATGCGGGCAACCGCCTTTCGGGCCAGGCGCGCCTGAACCCTGAAGACCGCTATTGCGCGATCGGCGCGTATGATGCGGTCCCACGCCTGAGCGGTCTCGTTTGTGGCGTTCAGTCGTTGGTCGGCTGGGAAGGGCTTTCGGAACCGGTCGAGCACCATTCCATCCACTGTCCCATGCAGCCGGCCCGCCAGCCCTAATTACAGGGGTGGAATTCGGTCCTGGGGCGGAGATAGGGTGTTTCGATGCCGTATGCGGTCCAAACAGAGGTCTTCGAGGGACCGTTCGATCTGCTTCTTCACCTGATCTTGCGTGAAGAGGTCGATCTGTACGAGATCCAGCTCTCGGCCGTTGTCGACGCGTACCTGGTCGAACTCGACAAGATGACCGAGGCCAGCACCGAACTAGACCTCGAGATCGCCACCGAGTTCTTGTTGATCGCCGCCACCCTCGTCGAGCTCAAGACCCGCCGTTTGTTGCCGTCGGCCGCCGACATCGATCTCGACGACGAGTTGATGCTTTGGGAGGAACGAGATCTCCTTCTGGCGCGCCTCATCGAGTGCAAGACGTTCAAGAACGCGGCCGCGGCCATGCGAGCCATCGCCGACGACGCGTCGCTTTGTTTCCCCAGAGTGGCGGGCCCAGACGAGCGTTTCCACGAGCTCACCCCCGATCTGTTGGCCAACGTCGTTCCAGACGATCTGCGCCGGGCATTCGTACGGGCTATCACTCCAAAGCCTGTAGCGAAGGTGGAGACCGATCACATCGCACCCATCCGTGTATCGGTCACCGATGCTGTGCGCGAGCTCGCCGACGAGTTGCCCAGACTGGGCCGGGTGACGTTTCGCACCCTCACCGACAGCCTCGTTGCCCGCCTCGACATCGTGGTGAGGTTCCTCGCTGTGCTCGAGCTGTTCAAAGCCGGGCTGGTCGAGCTCGCCCAGGTGCGCAACTTCGGAGACCTCGAAATCGAATGGACCGGCAAGTCCGATGACGACCCCGCCGACCTATCGTTCGATGTCGATGTCTACAGCGGATAGTCACATGAACATGCCCAATCAGCCGCCCCTCGAGATTCGGGCGGCTCTCGAGGCGGTGCTCATCGCCGCAGACCAGCCAGTCGATCCCAACCTGTTGGCCCAGTTGCTCGAGGTGTCGACGGCCACCGTCGAGCAGATGTGCCGCGATCTCGCCGCCGAGTATCGCCAGCAGGGCAGGGGTTTCACGATCGCCCGGGTGGCGGGCGGCTACCGATATCAGACGTCGGCCGAGCAGGTTGCATACGTAGAGCGCTTCGTGCTGGAGGGACAGTCGGCACGGCTCTCGGCCGCTGCGATGGAGACCCTCGCCATCGTGGCCTACAAGCAGCCGATCTCGCGGGCCCAGGTGGCCGCCATCCGGGGAGTCAACGTCGACGGCGTCATGCGCTCGCTCGAGACCAGGGGATATGTCGCCGAGGTCGGCCGCGACGCCGGCCCGGGCCAGGCGGTGCTGTACGGCACCACCGCCCTGTTCCTCGAGAAGCTGGGCCTCGACACCCCAGACGACCTGCCGCCGCTGGGCGGGTTCGTGCCAGAGGGCGACATCGTGGAGGCCCTCGAGAAGGGTCTTCGTACCCCCGACGAGCAGCAAGCGGCTCGCGAGGCGGTCACCAAGGGCCTCGACGGCCACCGGACATGACCGATTCGCACGATCCGCAGGGCGAGCGACTTCAAAAGGTGCTGGCCCGGTTGGGCATCGGCAGCCGGCGGGTTTG
>JAGQSP010000412.1 GCA_020439485.1 Acidimicrobiales bacterium
AACGAGCAAAGGGGCGTGATGGTGCGTCCTTGTTCGCGAAACATGTCGAGCATGCCGTCGAGTAGGCGAGCCGCGTATCCATTGCCACGATGTGCGTGCACCGTCTCGACATGGGGCACCACGACATTGTCGCCGTCGGCGTGAAACTCGGCGAAGCTGACCAGCTCACCGTCGCGCGTCAGCTCGAAGCGGCCGCGTGCCGTGTTCTCGAACAGGCCGAAGCCCGAGCCTTCAGCTGAAGCTGTTGCCACAACCACACGTGCGCTGGGCGTTCGGGTTGTCGATCGCAAACCCAGAACCCATCAGGCCGTCTTTGAAATCGAGGGTTGCGCCCTCGAGCAGCTGGGCGCTCATCGGGTCGGAGACGACCTTGACACCATCGAACTCGATGGCCATGTCGTCGTCGGCGAACTCAGAATCGAAGTACATCTCGTAGGAGAAGCCAGAGCACCCGCCGGGCCGCACAGCCACGCGCAGCGCCAGACCAGGCTCGTTCTCTTCCTTGATGAGCTCGCCGACCTTGCTGGCGGCACCTTCGGTCAGAGTGATCATCGAAACCTCCGATGGAGAAGCTCTTTGGGTGTCCCCGAGTGAAGGAAGCCTACCGGCACCGAGCCGCACCTCCACAAGCCGAAACCCTCGACACGAACCGACTCGAGAGCGGGAGGCGAACCAGCCCGTGCTCGGTACATTCCATTCATGGCCGAGACGAACGCCGCCACATCAGACGACGTCATCGCGATCCTCCGAGGGGTGATGGACCCCGAGCTCAACGACAACATCGTCGACTTGGGAATGGTCAGGGGTGCCGAGATCGCAGGCACCGAGGCGATCATCACGATCGCTCTCACCACCGCAGGGTGCCCGCTGCGCGCAACCATCAAGCGCGACGTGCAGCATCGGGTCGAAACCCTTCCCACCATCGACAAGGTCTCGCTGGTCTGGGACGAGCTCACCGCCGAGGAAAAGGCCCGAACCATGGAGCGCGCCCGCGCCAAGGCGCGCGAGGACGCCACACCAACGCGTGTACCCACCAACACTCGGGTGCTGGCAATCGCATCGGGCAAGGGTGGCGTCGGCAAGTCGTCGGTCACCGTGAACCTGGCTGCGGGCCTGGCTGCCCGGGGTCACTCGGTCGGCGTTCTGGACGCAGACATCTGGGGCTTTTCGGTGCCGCGCATGCTGGGGGTCAGCGACCGGCTGGAAGCCGAACGAGATCAGCAGTCGGGCCGGCCGGTCATTCGCCCCGAGACCACCCAGATCGGCGGCAACACCTTGCAGGTCGTGTCGATGGGGTTGCTTGTCGACAGCGAGGAATCGGCGCTGATGTGGCGTGGCCTCATGCTGGCCAAGGCCGTCGAACAGTTCCTGAACGACGTCGCCTGGGGCCCCATGGACTACCTGCTGATCGACATGCCTCCCGGCACCGGCGATGTTCAGATGGCGCTGGCCCGCCTGCTGCCCCAGGCCGAGATGGTGGTGGTGACAACTCCCGCGCTGGGGGCCCAGAAGGTCGCCACACGGGTCGCCGACATGGCCCGCCGCAGCCACATGCCAGTAATAGGCGTCATCGAGAACATGGGCGCATTCGTGACGCCCAACGGCGAGACCTACGCCTTGTTCGGCGAGGGCGGCGGGCGTCGCCTGGCCGACGAGATCGGCGCTCCGCTGATCGGCTCGATACCGCTCGAAGCGGCCGTCAGCTCGGGAGGTGATGCCGGCAGCCCGGTGGCCATCGATGGTCAGGGGCCAGCCGCTGTGGCCATCCGCGACATCGTCGAGCAACTGGCAACCGAGATCGCGCCACCCAACGACCTGGGGGGCTGCAGCGCTCGGATGATGGCCGCCGTCGAGGCCGCCCTCGACGCCCTCGACTGAACCATCGAG
>JAGQSP010000413.1 GCA_020439485.1 Acidimicrobiales bacterium
CAGGTCGGGTATGTGTCGCGGTATGGCTTCGAGGTCAGGCACCGTCGCAGCTATGTCGACCCGGGTTATCAGGGCACGTTGGGTTACGGATACCCCACCGCCATCGGGGCTGCTGTCGGCAACCCCGATCGTGCCGTGGTGTCGATCAACGGCGACGGCGGATTTGGCTATGGGTTGGCCGAGATGGCAACGGTGATGAACCACGACATCCCACTGGTGGGTGTGGTGTTCAGGGACGACGCCTTCGGCAACGTGCAACGGATGCATCGCCAGCAGTTCGATGGCGATCACCATGGCACCGAGCTGTTCAACCCCGACATGCTGACGCTGGCGCGCGCCTATGACATGGACGGCTATCGCGCCGAGTCACCAGACGAGCTACGACGCATGCTCGACCAGGCGATCCAGGCACGCCGCCCCGCCCTGATCGACGTTCCCATCGGCGCGACCCCCGACCCCTGGGCCCCGGTGTTGCGCCCCTGGCAAGGCTGACCGGCCCCGGACGGGCGCCGGGCACCTGACGAGGGCGGTCAGGGTTTGCGACCGGTGGTGCGGGTGAGCACGCCGGGAACGAAGTCGACGTTGTGTACGTCGACGAAGCCGGCGGCCTCGAAGTAACCGATGCACTCGGTGATCGAGTGCGAGCGTCCGCCGCTGCCGTAGTTGATCTCGGCCATTCCCCAGAGCGCGGCGTCCAGAGGGCCGATGCCATCGGCGTTCAGGGTCTCGCCGATCAGGTGCATCTCGCCGCCGGGTTCGAGGGCCTCGAAGGTCTTGGCCACGACCTTGGCGATGTTGGCCGCGTTGTAGATAGGCAGGTTCGATGCCATCACCGCCACGTCGCAACCCTGAGGCAGCGGATCGTTGATGAAGTCACCGCCCACGGTCGACACCCGATCCGCGACGGCGTTTTGCTCGAGGTATTCCTGCGTAACCACCGTCACGGGTGGCAGGTCGAAGACGATTGCCTCCAGCCCGTCGAACGACTGAACGGCGTTGATGGAATAGGCGCCAGAACCACCGCCCAGGTCGAGCATGCGCTTGCGCCCACTGAGGTCGACGGTGCGACAGAACCTGCGTCCGGCTCCCATCCCGATGCTGTAGGTGGCCGAGTGATACTTGCGGGCCCGCTCGACGGTGAGGTCGTCGTACATGCCCAGCTCGCTGGGCGGGGTGGGGTCGGTCAGCTTGGATGTCAGGTCGAACCAGTCGGGCACCTCGTGGCGGGTGAAGGTCATCCACGGCCCGGCGTATCGAGGCGACCCCTTCACCATGAACTTCTCACAGTCGGCGGCGTTGACGATTCGGCCGCTCTCGTCTTTGTCGAGCAGACCCATCGCCAGGCAGACGACCACCAGCCGCTCGGCGTTCAGTTCGCTGGTTCCCATCGCCGCTGCCAACTGATCGATGCTGCCCGCCCCGTTGGACACGTGGGTGAACAGCTCCAGATCGATGGCCGAGTAGAACACGGCTGTCTCGGTATAGGCCCTGGCCAGCTTCTGAAGCCTCGTGGTGTCGACCTTGTCGTTGCTCATTTGTGCAGTGTCGCGCAGATGATGTGCCGAACGTCACTTCGGGCGACAATGGCCGTCATGAGACTCGACCAGCCACGCATCCCAGCACTCGACCCAGACGACTGCAGCGAAGAAGCTGCTGCGGTGATGCGGCCGTTTCGTGACACGGGGCGGGTGCTGAACATCTTCCGCACGCTGGGCAATCATCCCGACCTGGCACGGCGGTGGATGGTGTTCGCCAACCACGTCCTGGCCAAGTCGACCCTGTCGGCACGTGATCGCGAGATCGCCATCCTGCGAATCGGTTGGCTGTGTAAGGCGGGCTACGAGTGGGGCCAGCACGTGATCATCGCCCGCCAGGCGGGCATCACCGACGAGGAGATCAGCAATATCCAGGCTGGGCCGGACGCGCCTGAATGGGGCGAGCTCGAGGCGCTGATCCTGCGTGCCACCGACGAGCTACACGAAGACGCGTTCGTGTCGGACACGACCTGGAACGCACTGTCGCACCACTACTCGACCGAACAGATGATGGATCTGGTGTTCACCGTCGGCCAGTACAACCTGGTGTCGATGGCCCTCAACTCGTTTGGGGTGCAGCCCGATCCTGGGCTGCCGGGCTGGGACGTCTAGATGGGCGAGGGCAGACTGGCGGGCAAGGTCGCCGTGGTGGTGGGAGGCGGCCAGACCCCCGGAGAAGGCATGGGCAACGGCCGGGCCACGGCCATCAGGTTTGCCCAGGAGGGCGCCACGGTCTTGGTCGTCGACAAGGACCCCAACTCGGCGGCCGAGACGGTCGAGATGATGGGGCCCGACGCAGGCGAATCGTCGGTTCTGGCGGCCGACATCACCTCGGAAGCCGACTGCGAGTCGATCGCTGCCACCGCGGTCGAGCGGTATCGCCGCATCGACGTGCTGCACAACAACGTGGGCATAGGCACAGGCGACACGTCGACGTCGAGGATGACCCCTGCGGTTTGGGATCACATCTTCGACGTCAACTTGAAGGGCGTCATGATGACCTGCACCAAGGTGCTGCCGGTGATGCGCAAGGCGGGCTCGGGAGCGATAGTCAACATCTCTTCGATAGCTGCCGTGTGCGCCGCGAACATCGTCGC
>JAGQSP010000414.1:0-2797 GCA_020439485.1 Acidimicrobiales bacterium
TGTAGAGCCGCTCCGGATCGAGCAACGCATCGATGCGATCGGCGTCGTCACCCTCGCCCCACAGCAGGTAGTGGATACGAGAGAAGTACTCCTGCAGCTCCGCCGGTGTGGCGTCGCGCAAGGTCGTGTTGAGACCCGATTGCGGACCGGGGCTGCCGTAGCGGTTGCCGTTGTAGATGCGTCTGAACTCGGCAAGGTCGATGATCTGCACCTCGTCCGATGCCAGCAGCGCGGCCATGGCTGCGCGGTCGCTGCGAGCGGTGTCGTCCTTCGCAGTTGGGTAGGGGCGAGTAGTGATGAACTCTTTAACGAGTGGCAGTAGTGGGTCGGGGGCACTGAGGTCTCGCTCGCTCTGGGGGCCACCCACCAGCGCGACCAGCTTGTCGACCGCCGGCTGTAGGTCGGCAGATCGGGCGACGATGAGGTCGGCAAGCTCGTCCGCGCTGAGGTCGAGTCTCGGCAGGTGCCAGCCCAGAAGGAACTCCCCTTCGGCGCCGTCGCCGGCGTCGAGCAGCACGCGCTCGGAGTTGAAGCGGACGTTGAACCAGCTGGCGGTCGCGGGCGCCGACGCCTGGAGTGCGAGTCGAGCCTCGTCGTACCACCCGCTCCGATACCAGCCGGGGTGCAGACCGATGAACATTCCCGAGGCCGTCACCCAAACCCGCATCGACACGGATGGGCTGCCGCCTTCGCCCATCACTCCCCACCGCACCCATCCGTCGCCGCGATAGGCCTTGGGGCTCCACATCACCGACGGGGTCTCCGCCTTCACGGAGCGGCCGAGCGCCTCTGCCACGCGATCCGCCAGTGCCGAACCGGCCATCGCCAGCTCGCCGACAATCGCCCGTGCATTCGAGGCCGCTGCGGCCTCCGCCACCGAGTCCGGGTACTGCTCGTCGGCCCGGGTTGCGTTGAGTTCCAGGTTGCGGCGACAGCGTTCGAGGATGGTGGGGTTGATGCCGATGAACCGGCTGCCTTCGCTGGCCCAGAACAGCGCCAACTCATTTGGCTCCGGCTCGCCCAGCGAGAGCATCAGCTCACGGAAGTTGAGGTACAGCTCGCCGAGGTCGTCGGCGGGTGACAGCCATCCGAGCTGCCGGGTCATGCCTTCCGCGCTCGGCCAGAAGCATGGGAAGTGGTCGTGATCCTGAAGCGCCCAGAAGAACGACAGGAAGAAGACCGACCGGCGTGGCGCAGGATGCGCCCCCTTCTTGATCGACTCCGTGTAGGTCACGAGGTCGCTGATGGCAACTGCAGCGGATCGGTCGTCCGAGGGAAGCCGGAGGCAACGCATCAGCAGGCGCGAGAGTTCACCCTGGTCAGGGGAGTAGCCGACCAGCTGGTTGAGGAACATCTGGCCGTTGACGCCGCCGTAGGCCTGAAAGCCAGGGAGGTGCGCCCACTGCCCGAGCTGATCTCGCAGGGCGACGACATCCCCAGTGCGCCAGAACTCCTCGAGGATCACTTGCCCCGACTCTTCCTGCGACCGCCGCTGCGGCACCAGCACTGCAAGCTGCGACTGCCGAAGCTCGTCGGCGTCCTGCAGCGCACGAATCTGCGCCATCTTGCTCCGTCGCGCCTGCAGCTCGAACTCGTCCGTCATGGGTGGTCCTCCTGAGTAGTCATTCTGGCCCAGGGGTGACACAGGGTTTGGCAGTTCGACCCTGGCCAGCGTCGTTCAGCAGATCCAATTCCCGCATTCTCGGGATAGATTTGAGAGGCTGACGGTTCTCGGAAGGGTTCCCTTCCTGGGGGTCGCTGGCGGCGATTGTTTGTCTTGTCCTGTTCCAGCTCATCCGCAAGATGTGCACTCGATGCACCCGAAGCAGAGGAGGTAGCAAGATGAGAACAGCAACTGGCAAGTCACAATTGGTAGAACCCGTCCTAGACGTCATCTCCACAGTTGGGGCAAGCGTGGTCGCTGCTGGCACCCTTCCGAGAGCCGTCAGACTTCAGAGCTGACGCAGGACGTCGAGCGCGGCGGCTCGCACGAGTTGTTCGTGGTCTCGTTGGTTGCGGAACGAGCGGAGGCAGCCGTAGCAGGAGGTGTCCTCGCCGCAACTGCACGTAGCCAGCCGATCGACGGCGCCGGTGACGAGGTCTGCCAGTCGGTCCTTGAGGAAGCGGGTGTGCCCCGCTCCTCCCGGCACATCGTCGAAGAGCACGACCACCGGCTGGCCATTGGCGCCGACAGCCAGGGATCCACCAACGTCGTTCTGCGAGATGCCGACGGACGGCGTGGCTGAAATGAGGGCGTGAAGGGCGCTCAACAGAGCGGTGTGGCGTGGCCACGAGCCCCTCTGTGCTGGCAGCTGAAGCTCGAGTACGTTCGTGATGAAGCGGTGCCCGAGGTCGATCTGCCGGACGGTTCCCCTGCATTCGTGCGTCGAGTTCGGCCGAGTGTGAGTAGGTGGGGCAGCCCCCCGTCGAGGGCGGGGTGGGGAGTCCACCGCATGGCCGCACGAGGAGCAGTAGCCGAAGCCCTGCGTGGAGCGGCCGCGGTTGAACACTGTCACCCACCCCCGTCGACTTGCGCGTGTGGGCAGTGGAACGCCGCCCAGTTCGACGATCTCCGTTTCAGGTGGAGGCCCGTCGAACTCGGCGAAGTAGGTCTCCAGGAAGCCCTCCCTCGGGGGTCGCGATTCGCCGGGGCGTTCTCGCGCCGCCTCACCGACGAAGCCGAACAGTGGGATGACGAACCGGCCGCGTCGATCGAAGTCGCTGCTGCCGCAGTAGGCGCATGGGTCCTGGAATGCCTCGCTCCCGCGTTGCCCCGGGTCAGCGAACTGAGTGCGCA
>JAGQSP010000414.1:2880-3557 GCA_020439485.1 Acidimicrobiales bacterium
CGACGTCCACAACTTGTTGGCTGCCACGACCTTGGCGCCGGGAGCGAACTCGAGGATGCCCAGTCGCAAGTCGCGGTTGAGTTCCAGCAGCCTGCCGTCTTCAGACCGGGAGACATCGAGGTCGACCACGTCGACAGGGAAGCCGTACTTGGGCAGCACTCCGCGTTGGGCGAATTGATCGATGAGGCGCCGTTCCTCCAACGTGCGGCGGGTACGGGCGAAATGCTCGGCGCGGCGGTGCTGTCGGGCTTCGGATGCCTCAACCTCGAGACGTGCGAGTTCGTCGAAGTCGGAGCGGGCTTGCTGGACAACGTCGGTCAGCCATCCCCCGAAGCCCGATTCGTCCGCCTCCACAAGCCGCTCCACCCACGCCCACGAGTCCACACCCACCGCCTCGCGCACGGCTGCGGGAACGAGCCGATCAAGGGCCTGCTGGAGTGAGGCCGGGTGAGCCTGCAGCCACTCGATGAAGCCGGCCGCCACCGACGCGTCGCCGCCGTCGACGAAGGCATGGATGGTCCGCAGCGGCGGCGCGCCCCGATCGACGCGCTCGCGTTCGAACTGGGCAAAGGCCACGGAATGAATGTGGCGACGCACAATTGATTCGTTGTCGGTTGTCAGGTACGGCGGCGCGATCACGCCATCGACCATGGCGTCGGGACGATCGAAGTAGGTGC
>JAGQSP010000415.1:0-3382 GCA_020439485.1 Acidimicrobiales bacterium
CGATTCGCTTCCACGCCCCCGATATCCGCGGTTGGCCAGTGGGTCATCGACGATCAACTCGAGCTTGCGTTCCAGCGGCAGGGCGAACAGGTCGTCCATCGCCGTCCACAGCGAGTCGGCGACAACGCTATCGAGCCCGTGACCCACGATCTGGACGAAACCCGTCGAAGCCAGGGCCCGGGCCAGCGCATCGGGCGCCCCCTGGGACGACACATCTACGACGTCGATCATGACTAGCAACCCTTCGGTTCGGGCTATCCGACGGACCAAAGCGGCAGGTCCGTGGCACCATCATGGCCCTACAAAGCGAGGGGTGGGGGAACGAAGCCCCCCAAGGTCTTCTCGACGGCTCGGGCGAACGCAAGCGAGGTCTGATCGTGCAGGAACGGGGCCACGACCTGAACACCCACGGGCAAACCCTGGGGCGTACGCCCAACCGGCGGCACGGTCGCGGGCAGGTATGCAGACCCGATCAGGGCGGTCCAGCCGACCAGATCCGCGTACGGACGATCGCCGTGATCGGCCAGTGTGCTGTGAAGGAAATTCGACCCTTGCTGCGAAATCGTGTGCCGGATCGGCTCGGTGGGAGCAACCGGGCACAACAACACGTCGAAGGACTCGAAGAACTCGGCCCACGACGCTCGCACCGCGGCTCGTTCGCGGTTCATCCGATCCCAGTCGCGGTGACTCACAGCTGCGCCGGCGTCGGCCTTGGCCGCGAACTCTTCGTCGGTGGATGAGATGTCGGTGGCAGCGCCGATCAACCTCAGCCCCTGACGAGACGCACGGCCTGCGTCTAGCGCCGGCCGGGCCGAGCGGTCGACGACACAACCGTTTCGCTCCAACTCGTCGACGAATGCGCCAAGCACCCCGGCCACTGCGTCGCTGACCGGGCAGAACGGGTCGTCGAGCCACGCGGCGACCCTGAAGTCACCCAGATCGGTGGCCCGCGGCGCCGGCAACTCGAGCCTCCAGCCGGCTGCATGGGCATCGTCGGGTCCGGCCAGCAGATCGAACACGAACTGCAGATCGTCGACCGAACGGGCAAAGGGACCGAACACGTTGACATCGGCGTCGACGATGCTTTGTGCCTTGTTGTCGAGATAGCCGTGGGTCGGTATCAGCCCGTAGCTGGGTTTGTGGCCATAGACGCCGCAGTTCGATGCCGGAATTCGCACGCTGCCGCCAATGTCAGTGCCCACCTCGAAAGGTGAGAACCCCATGGCCACCGACGTCGCAGCTCCGCCCGACGACCCACCAGGAGTGTGATCGAGACTCCAGGGGTTGTTGGTCACGCCGAACATCTCGTTGTAGGTCTGGACATCACCCGACCAGCGCGGAACGTTCGTCTTGGCGACCACGATGGCGCCCGCCGCCTTCAGCCGGCTCACCACGGTGGCGTCGACCGAAGGCACGTTGTCGATCAACTCGACGGCGCCACCGGTCGAGCGAATACCTTCGGTGGCGATCGCGTCCTTGATGGTGATCGACACCCCGGCCAGTGGACCCATGCGGTCGCCCCGCACCCTGGCGGCGTCGACAGCCTGGGCGGTGGCCAGCGCCCGCTCGGCATCCAGGGTCACCACCGCGTTGACCTGGGGGTTCAGCGACTCGATTCGCTGAAGCTGAGCCGTTACGACATCGACGGCCGAAACCTCCCTCGCCTCGAGGGCAGCCACGACGTCTGACAGTGTTCCAAGCGGATCGACCATGCCCCATTGCACCCCATCGAAGGGTGGCGCACCTACTTCGGCCCGGTATCGAACAGCGCTATCAGCTCGTCACTGCTGCGAACGTCGCCAAACGATCGGTAGACGGTGCGAAGCGTCGCATTCAGAATCTCGATCGAGGGTGCTGCGACGCCGTCTGCCACCACAATTGGGCGATAACCCAGCGTGAAGGCGTCACGAACGGTCGACTCGACGCACACGTTCGCAACGGTTCCGGCGATCACGAGGGTGTCGATTCCGCGCCTCGTCAACTCGGCCTCGAGGCCACAACGCCCAGGGAACAGTGCGCTCGGCGCCGCCTTCTCGAAGAACAGATCGCGCGGGCTGAACCCCAGGCCCGGCCACAGCCTCTGCTCGACCGGCCCCTCGCCCCCGGAGAGTGCGTACGTGGTCGCCACGTCTCGGCCGTAGAACTCGATGTCGCGTTCGTTGGGTTTGGTGACGGCCGGGACGATCCAGGCCACTGCTGCTCCGGCCGACCTCATCGACGCGGCGAGCCGCGAGATCGGTTCGACGGTCGCTCGCGCCGCTGTCGACTCTTCGACGAAGAACGAGATCATGTCGACCACGACCAACGCCGATCGCTTGGCTGGCAGCGGTTCGAATGCGTGGCGACGGCCGCGGCGAGCTTCGTGGCGTCGATATTCGGCCGCTTCGATCTGCCACATCGGCTGATTGGAGGGAGCTGATGTCATCGCCACTCAGTATCGCTCACGCCGATCTATCGCTCCCGATGATGACTGGCGCGCTGATCCTCGCTATCGTGGACAAATCCATTTGCATCGCGTCATGTCTCGCGTAGCGCTAAAGACCCGGTGTGGTGGATCGATGACATAGCGAGCGACAACGACGTCGGAGCGAACCATGAGCACCCCCACCTCGGCCGTTGCCGAGCAGCTGAAACAGCAGCTCGGTCTGGAGTCAGTCACACTCAACTACGGGTTGAGTCAAGACGACCTGTTCAACGCAGCCATCGCGAACGACCGGGGGCGCATCCGCCCCGACGGTCCAGACGATGAGCAGAAGGCCTACCCGACCGCCCTGGGAATCGACGGCCCGCTGGTCTATTACACCGACCCGTCGTGCACCGGCCGCCCGGTCAGCGACACCTTCGCCGTCGCCCGCCCCGAGGTCGAAGACACCGTCTGGTGGAAGGACGGCTTCTCCAAGTTCGATCCCGCCAAGTTCGACGCCCTGCTCGAGCGCGTGGTGGCCCACCTCAACGAAAGGCAGGCCAGCCTGTACGTCACCGACGTGTTCTGTGGCTGGGACCCAGAGTTTGCAGAGCCATACCGGTTCATCGGCGAGTACGCCACCCACGCCTACTTCGTGAACATCATGTTCCCGGCAGGCGTTCGCGATGACGCCGATTATCCGGGCGAAGGCTGGACGATGATCAACGTCCCCTCGTTCCGTTGCGACCCCGAACGAGACGGCACCCGCTCCGAGCGCGTCGTCGTGATCGACATCGTCAATCGAATCGCCCTCGTCTGTGGACGCGCCGACTACTGCGGCGTCAACAAGAAGACGATGTTCACCGCGATGAACTATGTGCTGCCCGCCAAGGGACAGCTGTCGATGCACTGCTCGGCCAACATCGGCGACCGTGGCGACACGGCGATCCTTTTCGGCCTCTCTGGCACCGGAAAGAC
>JAGQSP010000415.1:3537-7138 GCA_020439485.1 Acidimicrobiales bacterium
CTCATCGAGAACGTGCCACCTCTGCCGGGCAAGGCTGTCGAGGACACCGACCCCCAAGAGTTCGACCTCACCGACGGTTCCATCACCGAGAACACGCGCTTCGCGTATCCCCTCACCTGCAACCCGGGTGTGGCCGAGGGTGCCAAGGGCGGGCATCCCGAGACCATCGTGTTGCTCACAGCCGATGCCTTCGGCGTGTTGCCTCCCGTCTCGATCCTCGACACCGACGAGGTCATGTACCACTTCGTCACGGGTTTCACCTCCAAGCTGGCCGGCACCGAGGTCGGTGTCACCGAGCCGGAAGCGACGTTCTCGGCCTGCTTCGGCGGCCCGTTCATGTCGCAGAAGGCGTCGGTTTATGCCGAGCTGTTGGCCGACCGGATGAGCCAGCACAAGGCTCGCTGCATCCTGCTGAACACCGGCTGGACCGGAGGCCCATACGGCAAGGGCGAACGCATGTCGCTCAAGTACACCAGGGCCCTCCTGAATGCCGCCCTGGCCGGCGAGTTCGATGGTGCCGAACTGTCGACCCAGCCGACGCTTGGCCTGAAGATGCCAGCCAGCTGCCCCGGCGTTCCTGACGAGATCCTCGACCCCCGCCAGACCTGGGACGATCCTGCGGCCTACGACGCCCAGGCCGAGAAGCTGCGCGACATGTTCCGCGCCAACTACGAGAAGAAGGGCTTCGCCGATCTGGGCATCAAGTCTGTGATGTAGCCCGATCGCCAGCTATCGCCTCGCCAACGCGGGCGGCCACACCCGCATGGGGTGGCCGCCCGTTGCGCGCCTAACCCCGGCCGGGCGCCAGACGTCTCAGCTGTGAAGCTATGTAGGGCCGCGCCCGGCGTTGTCCCCCACGGGCAGCGATTGCGTCCTGTAACGCAAGCAAGGCGCCCACCACCGCATCGACGTCGGGCTCCCACCCGCGCTCTCGACATTCTTCGATCCAGTCGGCGGGGGTGCGGTGGCCTCTTTGACCGTTGCAGCGCTTGCAGGCCGCCAGCTCATTCTCGATCCAGCTGGGCCCGCCCTTGATGCGAGGGACGAGGTGTTCGGTGGTCGCCACCACCAGGCCGACCTCGAGCGGCCTGCGACACCAGACACATGCCGCGCCGTCTCGGTCGAGGATCAACTCCATGCGTTCGCGCCGGTTCGGCTGACCCGCCGTGCCCATGACAGCCCAGGTTATTGACCACGACGATGGTCGCCAGCGGCAGGCTGGTTGATGCAGACCCGGCATGCCATCATCGGCGGCTGTGAACAACGAAATCAGGTTCGACTGGACGGTGGCAGAGGCCGAGCAGATCATGGCAATGCCGTTTCATGACCTGCTGTTCGAGGCCCACAAGCTGCACCGCGACCGCCACGAACCACACGTGGTCGAAGCTGCGATGTTGCTTTCGATCAAGACAGGCGCCTGCCCAGAGGATTGCGCCTACTGCTCACAATCGGCGCGAAACGACGCCGATCTGGGGCCCGAGCCGCTCATGAAGGTCGACGACATCGTCGAACGCGCCATCGCTGCCAAGGCCGCCGGAGCCACCCGATTCTGCATGGGCGCGGCGTGGAGATCACCGAGCGACCGCCAAGTAGCCCAGGTCGCCCGGGCGGTCACGGCGGTCGGCGATCTGGGTATGGAAACCTGCGTGACGCTGGGCATGCTCAGCGCGTCCCAGGCCGAGGAGCTTGCTGCGGCCGGCCTCGACTACTACAACCACAACCTCGACACCTCCCCCGAGTACTACCCGCAGATCATCACAACCCGCACCTACGACGATCGACTGGAAACCCTGGACAACGTCCGAGCGGCGGGGGTCCGACTGTGCACGGGCGGCATCGTTGGTTTGGGCGAGTCCCGCACCGACCGTGCCAGTCTGCTGGCCCAGTTGGCACGCTTGGAGCCTCACCCTGAAACAGTTCCGATCAACCTGCTGGTTCAGATTCCGGGCACTGCGCTGTTCGGTACCGACAAGCTCGATCCGCTCGAGCTGGTTCGCACGATCGCAGCGGCACGTTTGATGATGCCCGAGACCGTGATCCGGCTGTCGGCCGGACGCAACGAGATGTCGGACGAGTTGCAGGCGCTGTGCCTACACGCCGGAGCCAGCAGCATCTTCTTGGGCGATCGACTGTTGACCACCGACAACGCCGGACAGAGCCGCGACGAGTCGCTCCTAGAACGCCTCGACACAGCGGCCCGTAGCTAGCCGGGCCAACAGTCAGGCAAAGCGCTGCGCTACCTCGGTGTCGATCTTGCCGGGGTCGGTCGACGTCTTGGAGCACACCCAACGCCAAGCGCCGGCGTCGACGGTTCGATAAATCCTGGCGGCCAGTTGGAAAGCCTCGGCCCCGATCCACGGGCTGGGCAGCAGGCCTGCGGGCAGGTCAGGATCGCGCAGCCGCAGGCGTCTCAGCTCGTGCACCACCATCGTTCGAACGGCAAAAGCATCGGCCGAGCCGAGCTTCTCGAGAGCAGGCGCCTCGAGCGTCGAGTACTGCTGCACGAACCGCTCGTAGCCGGCAACCAGGTCGGCGAACTCGGGACTCGCAGAGATGCGCCCGCCGGCGCCCAGAACCTCGAGGTTGGAAAAGCGAGCGGTTGCCACCGGGTATCGCTTGCTCACGTCGTGGCTGTCGAGGATGGTACCGGCCCGGCCCGAGCCGTCGTCTGGCATTGCCACCACGGCACGCGCCAGCCGGGCGAAGCCGTGCCATTGAAGCCGGGTGGACATGGCGTCGTCGTCTTCGACGAAGACCACGGTCCATTCGCCTGAACAATCGTGATCCGAGCGCGAGTAGATGAGCCGCGCCGCCGCGTCTGTCGCCGAGGCGGCGGCGTCGGTGAGGGCGTAACGGCTGCGCCTGCCGACCTTCTCCGGCACACACCACCCCTCGGCCACCAGCCTCGACATCGAGGTGCGAACGAGGCGTTCGGTGAACGGGAAGGGGGCCAGCAGATCGAACAGATCGCTCAGCCACACCCGGCCGCCGAGCGGGGCGATCGTGTCGCCGAACACGGTCACCAACACCGAGCGAGCCGAGATGTCACCGCGGCGCGCAAACTGGGCCGCCAGGCCGCCGACCTCTACCGGCACGGGGCACCAGATAGCGGGGCACGCCAAGACCGCAGGCAGCGATTTGACGCACCGCGATATGACACAGAACAGTTGGCTACAGCTTCGATCGCTGTATCATATCGCTCACACCCGAGGGGAGGTGCTCTGCATGCCAGGCAAGACATTCGACGAGCTGATCGCGGCCGATGAGCCCATCGAGCCCACCGACGAGATGCCAGACGAGTACCGCAACACGCTGATTCGCCAGATCGCCCAGCACGCTCATTCCGAGATCATCGGCATGCAACCCGAGGGCAACTGGATAACCCGGGCACCGTCCCTGCACCGCAAGGCGATTCTGCTGGCCAAGGTTCAAGACGAGGCCGGCCACGGGCTCTACCTCTATGGCGCCGCCGAGACGCTCGGCATGGATCGGGCCGAGATGCTCGACCGCCTGCACACCGGCCGACAGAAGTACTCGTCGATCTTCACGTACCCCACGCTCACGTGGGCCGACGTGGGCGCGATCGGCTGGCTGGTCGACG
>JAGQSP010000416.1:0-227 GCA_020439485.1 Acidimicrobiales bacterium
GCGGTTATGTCGGGTGCGTGGCGCAGCAGACCGGCCATGAACTGTTTGGCCACCGGGGTCAGCCCGATCGGGTCGTCGGGGTCGTGGAAGGCGTTCTCGTCGCCACGGAACAGCGACAGGTGTGTGTGCATTCCAGAGCCCTGATGCGCCGCCATGGGTTTGGGCATGAACGTGGCGTGCACGCCGTGTTCGATGGCGATCTCCTTCACGATCAAGCGGAAGGTCAT
>JAGQSP010000416.1:317-460 GCA_020439485.1 Acidimicrobiales bacterium
ATCCCCATGCTCTCCAGCGCCTGGAGTGTGCGCCGACGAATCGAGCTGGCGACGTCTGCGGTGGTCAGGTCGAAGTACGAACCCTGGTCCAGCGGAACCAGTGGCTGGCTGGGGTCACCCTTCTCGAACAGGAAGTACTCCAG
>JAGQSP010000416.1:536-2702 GCA_020439485.1 Acidimicrobiales bacterium
TGGCCCGGTCGATGTCGCAGAACATCCTGGCGACCCGCTCGTCGTTGTCGGTCCAGCTGAGCAGCTGGAACGAGTGGGGATCTGGGCGGGCCAGAACGTCTTCTTCTGCGATGCGGCTGAACCCGTCTATCGACGAGCCGTCGAACAGCATGCCTTCCTCGAACGCCGCCTCGAGCTCGGCCGGGCCGATGTTCAGAGACTTGAGCTGACCGTGCACGTCTGTGAACAACAGGCGGACCAGGCGCACCCCGCGGTCCTCCACCTTGCGCATGACGTATTCGGTTTGGCGTTCCATGGCGCACATTGTCGACCCATCCGTCAGGTTCTTGGAAGGCCCCGGCCATCGGTTCACACTGCGTTCACATTCGGGCAATGTTCACGAAATCAGGTCCGATCTACAGTTTGGCCGTCGCAGTGAACGTCTGCGGCGTTCGACCTACGAACTCGACCCCCACACAACTAAGGACGTGCAGTGGCGTATCGCGCTGAATACTTGTGGATCGACGGCACGGAACCGACTGCCGAGATCCGTTCGAAGACGAGGATCCTCCAGGACGGCGCCGAGCCCGGCATCTGGGGCTACGACGGTTCCAGCACCAACCAGGCAACCGGCGACAACTCCGACGTCGTCTTGAAGCCGGTGTTCAGCTGCCCAGACCCGATTCGTGGCGGCGACGACATCATCGTGATGTGCGAGACCTTCCTCACCGACCTCGAGACCCCGCACCCCACCAACACCCGTGCCAAGGCCCGTGAGGCTTTCGAGAAGTACGGCGATCAGGAACCCCTGTTCGGCCTCGAGCAGGAATACACCATGATCGACCCCCGCACGGGTTGGCCGGCAGGGTTCCCGCCGAACGGCTTCCCCGCACCGCAGGGCCCCTACTACTGCGGCGTTGGTGCGCTGAAGATCCACGGCCGCCCACTGGTCGAGGAGCACACCAAGCTCTGCATCGATGCGGGCCTGATGATCTCTGGCACCAACGCCGAGGTCATGCCCGGTCAGTGGGAGTTCCAGATCGGCCCGGCCGACACTCTCACCGTCGCCGATCACATGTGGATCGCCCGCTACCTCCTCTATCGGGTGGGCGAGGAGTACGACCTCGAGATGAGCCTTGCCGCCAAGCCGATGAAGGGCGACTGGAACGGCGCCGGCATGCACACCAACTTCTCCACCAAGGCCATGCGCGAGAGCTACGAGCCCATCATCGCTGCTTGCGAGGCCCTGGGCGCCGAAGGGGTTCCCGAAAAGCACCTCACGGGTTATGGCCACGGCATCGAGGACCGTCTCACTGGCGCCCACGAGACCCAGCGCTATGACCAGTTCAGCTACGGCGTCTCCGACCGCGGCGCCTCGATTCGTATCCCCTGGCAGGTCGCCGTCGACCAGAAGGGCTACATCGAGGACCGCCGGCCCAACGCCAACGCCGATCCATACGTCATCACCGCCCTGATGACCGACACGGTCTGCAGCGCTCTCGCCTGAATCTGATCGTTCCGTTCGGATACAGACCGGCACCACTGGTGCCGGTCTGTACGCGTTTTCGCCTGGCTGCAACGACCAAATGGCGGCGTGTCCCCGCGAATTGCTCCATCGCGCTGGTAAACTCGCCGATCTGTCCTGAACGCGTGGCCGTCGCCGGGGGGGTTTCCCAAAAGGCGGCGGGCATGTGATGCGGGGCCGTGTTGGTGCGGCACCGGATCGCTATCGTTTCGTGTCGAATCGGTGCGGTCTCGGTAGGGTACCGACACGAGCAGAGTGACTGCCTTCACAGGAGCGATACCACGTGGCCAAGGAGCGGGTAGAACGGGATGAGGAAGACCTCGTCCGGCTGTATCTCACCGACATTGGTCAGTACCCGCTGCTGACCAAGGACGACGAGGTCCGGCTCGCCCAGGCGATAGAAGCCGGCAACGAGGCTCGCGAGGTCCTCGATCGTGGAACCTGTGAGGAAGGCAAGCCGCTCACCGCAGCCAAGAAGCGCGAGTTCCGCAAGGCGGCTCGTGCCGGCGAAGAGGCCGAGCGCACCTTCGTCCAGTCCAACCTGCGGCTGGTCGTGTCGATCGCCAAGAAGTACCAGGCATCTGGCCTTCCGCTGCTGGACCTGATCCAGGAGGGCAACCTCGGGCTCATGCACGCAGTCGAGAAGTTCGACTGGCGCAAGG
>JAGQSP010000417.1 GCA_020439485.1 Acidimicrobiales bacterium
CTTGTGGCTTCCAGAACAGCGCCGTCGCGAACCAGTCGCCGAGCACGGTTGTGGACTCGTCACCGTCGATGGCAGCGGGGCCCTTGACCCGGTCGCGCAGCTTCTTGGTTCCTCGCAGCACCAGCACGGAGAAAGTTTCTCAGCTTCTCGACCCTGGGCTCACGTCTGAGGACGCGCAGGCACTCCCCGGTTGGGGCGGCGAGGTTCGTGTGTCGAACTGGGTGCTCGCCAGTGCGCGTTCGGACAGGGTGATCAGGTCGAGCACCTCGCGTGCGATGTATGCGGTGGCGCCTCGCTCGATCGACCTCGTGTTGAGGATGCCTGCCAGGCGAAGCTCGTCGAGGGCAGCGCTCGCCGCGGGGTAGGAGACGGCGAGGATCCGCGCGAGTGCGTTCGCTGTCACGACAGGGGCTTCGGGGAGTTGAGCGAGCAGGCGCGCAACTGCAGAGTCAGCGCGCGGCGTTGGCCGGAGTTGAGCGGCTGTCCGGTGTGCTGCGAGTCGACTGGTCCAGTCACTGCGCAGTTCGGCAATCGTGCGCACGAGCTTCTCAGACTGCTCGACGGCGATCGCTGCAGCATCCACAAACGTTGCCAGCCAGGCGTTCGCCGATGCGCTGGCGCCGTTGCTTCCAGGTGGTGAGGTGTGCCGGTATGAAGTCAGTCCGGCGACGTATCCGTCGCGCAGCGTGGCGAGCACCAAGCTGATGGGCAGCACGGCGCGGTCTGTCAGCCCTCGTCGCGCCAGCACAGTATGGATCAGTGCGCGACCGACGCGTCCGTTGCCATCGGTGAACGGATGGATCGTTTCGAACTGGGCATGCACCACGGCGGCCTGGATCAGCGGCGAGTGTGCGGCCCCGTTGAGATAGCCGACGAGATCAGCCATGAGCTCGGGCACCCGGTCGGGGCTGGGCGGCACGTACTCGGCTCCGATCGGCGTCCAGTTCGAGGATCCGATCCAGTTCTGAACCGTGCGCAACCCATGATGTCGAGCCTCGTCGGGAAGCAACGATCGGTGGAGGTCGACGATGTCGTCCACCGTCAGCGACGATGCCATGACGAGTTCGGTCGTTGCTTCGCGGACGATCGTCATGTTGTTGGCGACGAGCTTGGCCTGTTCGCTGATGCCGCGTACGGACTCGGACTGGCCGAGTTCGGCCAGCGCCACCTGCTGCGCCGACGGTGCGATGCCTTCGATCCGCGAACTGGCAATGGCCTCCGACCGCAAGAGGAACCGAGCGATCCCGGCGAGGCCTTCGGCGCCGACGCCGTTCAGGGCGCGGATGCCGCGCTCGACGGCAGCGACCTTGCGGGACACCCCCGCGCCGACGGCAAGTCCGGTGCCGTCAACCCGGTCCGGGACATATCGTTGGTATGTGCCCGAGCGCTGCTCGGCCCGAGGGATACCTGAGGCGAGATCGGATTCCCAGTGGGCGGGCTCCCAAGCGGCCATTCGAGGTTTCCTTTCACATGACCCGTATCCATCCAAGGATAGCAATCCAACCTTTAATGGACTTGCCGTCAATGAAAGGAAACAACCGACCGAACCGCCCGTCTGTACGTCAATCCGGGCCGGTGGACGTCTTGCTGAGCTCTGCCCTGTCGAGGGTTATCTACATCGATATTGTGAATCTCACATAATCTTGTAGAGATCGGTAGAGTTCACACATGGATCCACGCATCAACCCGTACTCGCCGGGGGCCGGCGTGCGGCCGGTGGAGCTTGCGGGCCGCGATGCAGAGGTCGAGGCGTTCGAGATCATGGTGGCCAGGGCGCTCGCCGGCCGCCCCGCGCAGAGCATCATGTTCTACGGGTTGCGCGGGGTCGGCAAGACGGTCCTGCTCAGCGAGCTCCTCGGCTCCGCCCGGGCGGCGGGCTGGATCGCTGCCAAGGTCGAAGCGGACACGGGGAGCGAGCGCACACCGTTCCGGACCCAGGTCGCCAGTGCCCTCAGCACCTCCCTCCGTCAGGCCTACGGCCGCCCGCATCTCGGCGACCGCTTCCGCGCCGCGCTGCGGACCTTCACGGCCTTCTCGCTGACCGCCTCGCCGGACGGCGCACTGTCCATCGGCCTCGACGTCGATCCGCAACGCGGCCGAGGCGACACGGGGTCGATCCTCGCCGACCTCACGGACCTGGCGATCGACCTCGGCGAAGCCGCCATCGACCTCGGTGCAGGCGCGGTGCTGTTCGTCGACGAGCTCCAGCACCTCGACTCCGAGGAGTTGGGAGCGATCTGCCAGGCGTGCCACGAGACGGCACAGCGCAACCTGCCGTTCTTCGTCGTCGGTGCCGGGCTCCCCAACCTGCCCGGCCTGCTGTCGATCGCCAAGTCGTACTCCGAACGGCTCTTCCACTACATCCGCCTCGACCGCCTCGACGACGGCGACGCTCGTGTCGCGTTGGAACGGCCGGCGGAGCTCGAGGGCGTCGAGTGGTCGGACGACGCAATGGCGACGGTGCTGCGGGCGGCGGGCGGCTACCCCTTCTTCATCCAGCAGTACGGCCAGACGACCTGGGACGCGGCGATCACATCGCCGATCTCGGGTGCCGACGCCACCGAAGGCATCCGGGTGGGCAGGGAGAAGCTCGATCGCGGCTTCTTCCGTGCCCGCTGGGAACGGGCCACCCCGGCCGAGCGCGCCTACCTCGCCGCCATGGCGATCGACGGCGATGGGCCGAGCCTCACGGGCACGATTGCCGCCCGCCTCGGGAAGAAGCCGACCTCCCTCGGGCCGACCCGAGCCAACCTCATCAACAAGGGCCTCGTCTATCCGCCCGAGCACGGCCAGATCGCCTTCACCGTCCCCGGCATGGCCGGCTTCATCCGGCGGGAGGATCGCGCCGACTGATGCGACGTCGAGTTCGCTGATGACACTTGTCTGCGTAGGCGTCGGTTGCTGAGCGCCCTCCGCCCATCGCCCAACGACCTCGGCAGCGCTCCTCGTCGCTCCGCCCACTTCATCTGGCCCAAGGACCCCGATCACGTACCGGACCCGTCGACTCAGTTCGAGTGGATTGCCGGCCTCGGCCTGCGATCGCTTCATTGAGCGATCATCGTTGAGGGTGTCACGTTCTGTCCGTCGCACCCAGCGCGCGTGTCACCACCCGCGGATGGGCCTGTGGACAACTTCGGTTCGCCCTGAGTGAGCACGCGTCCCGATCGAAGCGGTCCGAAGTCGCGCTCTGTTCGACGTATGGCCAACCACGTGGAGGGCCGAGGAGGAGTGGGCAAGCGGTTGGATGCCGGCCACAGGCCCGGGAGCGGTGCTCCGACTCCACCCTCGCCCACCGAAAGCCCCTGCTCCTGCAGGGGCTTCGTCGCGTTTGGCCTCAGGTCTGGAACACGGTGCGGCCGCGGGCGCCGATGATGATCAGCCACACGGCAGCGCCGGCCACCAGCAGGCCGGCGGCCATCA
>JAGQSP010000418.1 GCA_020439485.1 Acidimicrobiales bacterium
CGCGACATCGGATATGCGTCGATCGGTGGCGTGGTGCTGCGCGGCCAGGCTTATGGGGCGCTCGACGGGGCGGTTGTGTTCGGCGACCTTGGCGGGGTGGTCATGATCCTCGGCGATGGTGGGGTGGAGGTGCGCCGTCCCCGGGTGCCCGGGCTGGTTTCGTTGAACATCGGCTCTGATGACCGGTTGTACGGTCTGGTCATCTGGGGCGAGATGGTGCGCATGGATCTGCGAGGAATATGAGCGGTCGCAGGTCGAATCTGCTGAGGGCGCGAACCGAACCACCCGCGCTTCGTGGTCTGCTGCACGAGGCCGCAGCTGTGGCGGTGGCGCTGGTTTGTGTGCCGCTGGTGATCGCCGCCGACGGACCCCTGGCCACCGCGGCGTTGACAGTTCACCTGGTGACCTTGCTGGTGTTGCTGTGCACCAGCGCGTTCTATCACCGGCACGCTCCTGACGATCGGGTGCGACGCCTGGCGAGGCGGCTCGACCACGCGGCCATCTACGGCCTCATCGCGGGGTCGTACACGCCGGTTCTGACCCTGGCGCTGGAACCCTGGCTGGGCCTGCCAGCCCTGGTGGTGGTGTGGGCGGTTGCCATCAACTCGATGAGCATCAAGTTGCGTCGACTCGAGCTGGGGCAAGAGCGCATGCACAGCTGGATGTACGCAACCCTGGCGGGTGCTGCGGTGGTGTTGCTGCCGTGGATGGTGTCGTCGATGGGCTGGGCCACGGTGGGCGTGATCGTGGCCGGCGGTGCGGTCTATCTGCTCGGCGGGTTGGTGTTGATAGCTCGCAGGCCAGATCCGTGGCCCTCGACCTTCGGTTTTCACGAGCTCTGGCACCTGGCCGTGCTGATAGGCGCTGCGTTGCACCTGGGCGTCAGCGTCTCCCTCGCCACCTGACCCTCCCGAAGTGTCTGTCCCCAGCGCCCCTATCGGGGCGCCGGATCAGTACGCTTCGACCGATGATCGATCAGCGAACGTTCTTCAGGACGCTGAACAGCCTGGTAGAGCCCGCGGTGAAGGCCGGCATCGGCAGCTCGTGCCTGGGCCCTGGAGCGGTCGTGGTGCAGACCATCGGCCGCAAGAGCGGGCTGCCCAGGAGGGTTCCGTTGCTCGGTGTGCGTCTGGGCGACGCGGTGGTCGCGTCGACCGTGCGGCCCAACAGCCAGTGGGTCATGAACCTCCAAGCCAACCCCGAGGCTCAGGTGTGGACCGCCGGCCGGCGCCGAAACGCCACTGCCCGCGTGTCGAAACTGCCCAACGGCGGTTCGCTGGTGCGATTCGAACTGGCGTAGGCGCTCTGAGGTAGGTTGCCCCGACGGGGTTGGGAGGGGCAGCCGATGAGCATCGTCAGCAGCAAGACCAGCGGGGGCGTCTGCACGATCAGCCTCGACGACGTCGAGCGTAAGAACTCGTTGACGCCGCAGCTCCTGGCCGAGTTGATGGACGCCTGCGACGCGGCCGAGGACGACGATTCGGTGCGGGTAATCGTGCTGACCAACTCGGGGAACACTTTCTGCGCCGGGGCCAACCTGGCGCAGAGATCTGGCCGGTCGGCCAGCGAAGAGCCGGTCCGCCAGGTCGAGGCTTCGGACCTGTTCGGCCGGTTTCTGAACTCGCCAAAACCCTATGTCGGCAAGATCAATGGCCACTGTGTCGCAGGCGGTATGGGCATAGCGGCGTCCGTGGACATCTCCATTGCGATCGACACGGCCAAGATGGGCTTCACCGAGGTGAGGATCGGCGTGGCCCCGGCGATGATCGCCGTGGTGTGCCTGCCGAAGATGCGGCCTGCGGACGCCAGAGCCGCCATCTTGCGCGGCAACCGGTTCCTGGCCCC
>JAGQSP010000419.1 GCA_020439485.1 Acidimicrobiales bacterium
GCGGCGCTCCACGCGTCGTCGCTGACCCGTCCGCTGCTCAGCATCTCGCTGGCGAACCCATACACGGCCGCCTCGGCGTCGTCTGCAAACCGGGGGCTTTCGCCACGCTCGATGCAGTCGAGCACGTCGTCGCCAACCCCGGCCTGCAGCGCCAGGCGCCGGTGCGCCCACCACTCGAAGTTCGCCCGCCAGTGGGCACCTGTCGTGCAGATGGCCAGCTCGAGCAGGTTTTCGGGCAAGCTGCTCTTGCGTCGCACCGCCGCGCCCAACGAGGCGATCTGGCGGCCGACCACCGGACTCGAGACCATGGCGTTGAACGGGCCCATCAGGCCGCCATCGGCGGCCGTCAGAGCATCGGCGCTGCCGCGTGTGGCAACGATGCTGTTCCACACCTCGAGCTGTTCGGCTGTAGCGGCGTCTGGCGTTACGGGTTGAAGGCGGCTCATGGCCCACAACCTATGCGCGAGCCCCTCTACTGGTTCAGCTGAGGCCGCACTCGTCGCCGACGCGGTCCAGGTTCGTCATGTCGGCCTCGCTCGGCTCGTAGCTCTCGTCCTGGATGATCTTCAACAGGACGTCTGCATCGCTGCCGATCTCATCGATGACGCAGTCGGCCTGCTCTGCGCTCAGCTGCAGGTCGGTCATGAGGTCGTCTTTCAGAGCGTCGGTATCGACGCCGCCGTCGTCCCCGCATGCCGCGAGGCCCAGCCCCAGGGCTCCGGCTGTGATGATCGCTGCAAACTTGCGCATTGCTTGGTCTCCCGACTCGGTTCGTGGCTCCAGTTCCGGGCCAGATGTTCTGGTCGACGGCCAGTGTGGTCAACATGAGGGCTTTTGGCCGATCGTCTCGCGACTCTGTGTGTTGACCAGACGTTCGACCCTGGACGACTTGGCTCGATTCGTTGTTTGATCAGGGCGGAAAACAGCCTCCACACGAAGCGAGGAGGTCGCAGATGAGGTGCACCGACCGCAGCCCGAGGTCCGCTGGGATTCCATCGGCGATTCTCGCTCTGGCCCTAGCGGTGGTGTTCGTGCTCGGCGGTGCCCGGGCAGCCGGCATCGCTCCCTCTTCGGACGAGTTTGCCCTAGGCGACGCCACCACGGCGACTGCCCCGAAGACCGCGGTCGATCCGATCACCGGTGACCGTCTTGTCGTCTGGCTCGACGAGGATGGCACCGTGAGCGGGCGCATCATTCGCGGTTCGGAACTCGCAGAGATTCAGGCAATCTCGACCGGTTCGGCGGTTGGTGGACTCGATGTGGTTTCGACCCGTGAGGGTTATGTGTTGACATGGTCTGACGGCGAGGTCGTGTGGGCCCGATCCGTCGGTCGTTCGGGTGCGGTGGCCGGTGATCCGGTCCAGGTATCGCCCGACTTCCCGGCTTCGGACACGGTTCACTCGGTTGAGGGCGTGCCCTCGATGTCCGTCGACTCGGCAACGGGCACAATCGCAATCGTGTGGGTGGCCAACGCTGACCATCCGACCATCGCGGGTTCCGACGCTGAGGTGTTCGCCCGCATCGTCGACTCGGGCCTGGTTGCTCTCGGGCCCGCATTCCAGGTGAGCTTCACCGGTCCCGATGGCGAAACCGACCTGGGTTACACCGTTGCTGACCCTGATGTCGCCTTCGATCCGGTGCGAGGCGTCTTCGTGGTCGTCTGGTCGGCCCAAGACCTGATCGACCAGCCTCCCGAGTTCGACCATCAGGCGTGGGAGCATCAGATCTTCTCGCGCACGTTCGCGACCGACGGAGTCGGTGATCTGCCATCCATCCGTGTCACCGATGTGCGTCCGACCGGAGATGGCGGGCCCGCGGTCGGGTCCCCGGCTGTCGCCGTGGGTTCCAGCGGATACCTGGTGGCCTATTCCGCCTTCGACGACAGCGTTAGCACGACCGGTCCCCAAGACATCTTCGCCCGCGTTTTCGATCGAGATTGGGGGGCGATCGGCGATCCGTTTGCCGTCTCGACCGACACGGCAGACAACGGTGACCTCTATGCCGAGGACCCGGTGGCTGCCTGGCTGCCCAACACGGGCAGCTTTGTCATCGCCTGGTCAGGGTCTCGCAGTTCTGCCTTCGACGACTTGTTCACGTGGGGAACCGAGTGGGAGGTACGGGTCAACACCGTCAGCGACGGTGTCGCTCAGACTCCTGTCGAGGTGTCGCACCTGGCCAACGACGACGGCTCGGACGCCCGTGCGCCGGCCCTGTCGGCCGGGTCTGGCCCGGATCTGCTTGCGACCTGGTCCACCGGCTCCGCGCAAACTCCCGCCGCCCTCTGGTTGTCGGTCGATCGTGCGCCCGTCGACGGCTATCTCATGCTCGAATCGAGCGGCGAAACCCATGGCTTTGGCGACGCGGTCGACCTGTCGCAGGCTGCGACAGGCGCAGAGGTGGTGGACCTTGCCATGACCTCCACGCTGGGTGGCTACTGGACATTGAACTCCGACGGTTCCATCGGCGAGTTCGGCGACGCTCCCGAGATCGGCGATGTGGCTCTCGAGTCGCTCGCTCCGGGCGAGACGGTCTCTGCGATCAGCGCCACACCGACAGGCCTGGGCTACTGGGTGTTCACGGACAGGGGCAGAGCGATTGTCTTCGGAGACGCGTTCGATGCCGGCGGTGTCGAGCACCTCGAACTCGATGGTCCGGTGATCGACTCGACTCCGACACCGAGTGGATATGGGTACTACATGCTCGGTTCCGACGGTGGGGTGTTCTCACTGGGCGATGCCCGCTTCCACGGCTCGGTCCCGCAGGTGCTGCCCGGAGTGACACTCGATGGTCCTGTCGTCGGTGTCGTGCCCACCCCGACGGGCTCGGGTTATTGGCTCGTGGCATCCGACGGAGGGGTGTTCGCATTCGGCGACGCCACGTTCAGAGGTTCGATACCGCAGGTGCTGCCCGGAGTCGATCTGAACGAACCCGTCAATGGCATGGTCGCATTCGGTGATGGGTATCTGATGGTGGCTTCCGACGGTGGGGTGTTCAACTTCTCGGATCACCCGTTCTTCGGCTCGCTCGGCGATACCGAAACCCAAACCCCGATCGTCGCGATCGCTGCCGTAGCCGGCTGATCGACCCTGAAAACGGCGAAAGCCGCGGGCGCGATGCCCGCGGCTTTCGTGCGGATGAGTCGGCGAGCCGACCAGGTCGGATCAGGGCCCGCTGAACACCTGGCTGTGCATGATCTCTTCGCCGGGCACCCAGTCCAGCGGCACGTGATTGTTGACCTCGGCGCGGCCGACCACGAACCAGTGGACCTCGTCTGGGCCGTCGGCCAGGCGCAGCGTGCGCTGGCTCTTGTACATGTCGGCCAGCGGTGTCCACTGGGTGATGCCGGTGGCACCGTGGATCTGGATCGCCTGGTCGACGATCTGGGCGCAGCGGATGGGCACCATCGCCTTGACGGCGCTGACCCACACCCGAGCTTCCTGGTTGCCCAGGACGTCCATGGCCTTGGCGGCACGCAGAACCATCAGGCGCATGGCCTCGATGTCGATACGGGCCTTGGCGAACATCTCCATGTTGCCGCCCAGGTAGGCCAGCTTCTTGCCGAACGCCTCGCGCTTGGTGGCCCGGTCGACCATCAACTCGAGGGCCCGCTCGGCGGCACCGATCGAACGCATGCAATGGTGGATGCGGCCCGGGCCCAGCCTCAGCTGGCTGATCTCGAAGCCGCGCCCCTCGCCCAGCAGGATGTTCTCCTTGGGAACTCGCACGTCGTGGAACTTGATGTGCATGTGGCCGTGCGGAGCATCGTCGTCACCGAACACGGTCATGGGCCCGACGATCTCGACACCGGGCGTGTCCTTGGGCACCAGGATCTGCGACTGCTGCAGGTGGGGTGCGGCGTCTTCGTTGGTGCGCACCATGACGATCATGATCTTGCATCGCGGATCGCCGGCGCCGGACGAGAAATACTTCTGACCACTGATGACCCACTCGTCACCGTCGAGAACTGCCTTGCAGCGGATGTTCTTGGCGTCGGAGCTGGCGACGTCGGGCTCGGTCATGACATAGGCGGAACGGATCTCGCCGGCCAACAGCGGCTTGAGCCACTGCTCCTTTTGCTCTGGGGTGCCTACCCGCTCGAGAACCTCCATGTTGCCCGTGTCGGGGGCTGCACAGTTCATGGTCTGGGATGCCAGCGGGTTCTTGCCCAACTCGGTTGCGATGTAGGCATAGTCGAGGTTCGACAGGCCTTCGCCGGTGTGGGCGTCAGGCAGGAAGAAGTTCCAAAGGCCGGCGTCGCGGGCCTTTTGTTTCATGCCTTCGAGCACCGCAAGCTGCTCGTCGGTGTAGCTCCAGCGTTCGGGTCGATTCTCGCCCAGCCTGTGGAATTCCTCGGACCCGGGGTCGACCACCTCTTTGATGAACTTCTTCACCGCTTCATAGAGCGGAACGACCTCGTCGGACATGCGGAGATCGAAATCGCCCGGTCCTGCCGTCTTGAGCCCTGTCATGGCGCATCCTCATTCTCTGGCGTACGGTTCGCGAAGCTACCCGACCGGCAAGAGGGGCAGAAATCGGTGAGTGCAGTCGACGTTGTGGTCATCGGTGGCGGTATAGCCGGTATCAGCGTCGCGGCGACGCTGCCGCCAGAGTTGAAGGTCGTTGTCATCGAGCGCGAGTCCAGCCTCACGCACCATTCGACCGGCCGTTCGGCAGCCGTCCTGCTCGAGGGGCTCGGCGGCTCGGCGTTCTCGGCGCTGACCTCGGTTGGGGTGTCTACGCTTGCCCAGCCCGACCCTGACTTCTCCGAGGTGCCGTTCATCGAGCCCCGCGGGCTGGTGACGCTGGACGTAGAAGGTCATGAACCCGAGGACGTCAGCGCCGACATCGCCAACTCGCGCCTCACCCAGGTTCAGGAGCTCGATATCGACGCGATCGTCGAGCTGGTTCCGTGGGTCGATCCCCGCCTCATCATCGCAGGGCGCTACCAGCAAGAGGTGTTCGATCTCGACGTCGCCGGCCTGCATCAGGCATATGTGCGCCAGGCGCGCCGTAACGGTGTCGAGATCGTGCGCAACTGCGAGGCCCTGACCCTCGACACCGTGCGCAAGACATGGACTGTCGACACCCCGCAAAGACGGTTCTCGGCGCCGACGGTCGTGAACGCAGCGGGGGCATGGGGTGATGTCGTCGCCGAGTTTGCAGGCGTCAGCAAGGTAGGCCTGGTCGCCAAGCGCCGCACCGCCTTCACCGTCGCCGCGCCAGGAGTGCGGGGTGGGCCAATGATCGACACCTCGGCCGCAGACTTCTATGCCAAGCCAGAGTCGGGCGAGCAGTTGCTGCTGTCGCCGATGGACAAGACACCCGTCGAACCCTGCGATGTCCGCCACGAGGAGATCGACGTCGCGCGCACTATCGAAATAGCCCAGCCCTACCTGTTGCCCCAACTGCGCACGGTTCGCACCGCCTGGGCCGGGCTGCGCACCTTCGCCCCCGATCAGCACCCGGTCATCGGATGGGGTGACCGCGAAGGATTCTTCTGGATGTGCGGACAGGGAGGCACCGGCATCCAGAGCGCACCCGGAGCCGCCGCCTGTGCGGTGTCATTGCTGCTGGGGCATGGTGTGCCTCGAGATGCGGTGGAGGCCGGTCTCGACCCGGTCACCATCGATCCACTGCGATTCCTCTGAGCAGGTTTCGGATCGGCCCGAACCCGGGCAGGATTTGAGGGTGAACAAGGTCGATATCGCCGTCATCGGAGGCGGCCCCGGTGGAGCGGCGACCGCGCTGCGTGCCGCTCGTGCGGGTCTCAAGGTGGTGGTCTTCGAGAAGGGCCTGCACGGGCGCGACAAGGTCTGCGGCGACGGCCTGACCCCCCGGGCCATCGCGGCCCTCGAAGAGCTCGACATCTCATACGCCGATGCGCACCACATCGATGGTCTGCGGATGATCGCCGGCAAGGTTCAGCGCGAACTCGACTGGCCCGGCGGCCTGTTTCCAGACCACGGAGCCGTGTGGCCTCGTCGACGGCTGGATGCGACCCTCATCGAGCACGCGGCCAAGGCCGGTGCCGACATCAGGTACGGCACCGAGGCCCTGCCACGCTTCGAGGGCGAGCGTGTGGTCGGGGTCAGCTTCGGCGCCGATTCGGTCGACGCCGACATGGTCGTTCTTGCGGCCGGTGCCACCGGAGATGCCGGCCGCATGCTTGGCGCCGTCCGGGTCCAGGACGAGACCTTCGGGCTGGCCATTCGGACCTATGTCGAGTCGCCGCGCCATACCGATCGCCACATCGAGGCGTGCCTTACGCTGCGCGACCGGCACGGCGTCGCCGTACCCGGCTATGGCTGGATGTTTCCCGCAGGCGACGGCACCGTCAACCTGGGTGTCGGAGCCTTGTCGACCATGAAGGGGTTCAAGAAACTCAACCTGAACCACCTCGTCGACTCGTACGCAGACCTGGTCAGAGAGTCATGGCAGATCGGCGAGTTTCTCGAAAGGCCGCGCGCGTGGCGGCTGCCGATGAGCGTCCAGCGCCGGCACGGACCGGGCTGGGTTGCGGTGGGTGATGCTGCAGGCCTGGTCAACCCCATGAACGGCGAGGGCATCGACTACGCCCTCGAATCGGGAATGCTCGCCGCCGACCTGTTCGCACAAGACCCGGTGACCTGCTTCGAACGCTACGACCGGCAGGTGGGTCAGCGCTTCGACGCCTTCTTGCGAACCGGGCGCCGGTTCTCGCTGCTGATCGGCCATCCGTGGATACTGCGTTCGGGCCTTCGAATGGCCGTCGGCACCGACGCCATCGCCAAGGTCACCCTGCAGGTGATGGGCAATCTTGTCGACGGCAACACACCCGGTGCTGCGGGACGGGTCTTCCGCCTTGCCGACCGCTCTCTCGGCATCGCAGAACCATTGCTGCGCAAGACGCGTGCCAAGCCCTGATCTGCCCGCGTCCTTGATCAATCGTCACCAGATCGTCACGCAACGCACCCGGCACAGCTGCCGATAGCCACTGCGTGTTCGGCTCTGCCATCGACTACACCCCGTTCTCCCAAGCACTTCCCGAGCTGGCATGCGCCTACTGCCGGCGGCCCCACGCCGTGCCGTGCGCCAATTGCGGCAAGGCGGTGTGCGAGGTCCACCAGGCCGGGTTCCGGCTGGCCGAAGTGGCGGGTTCTGAGGACTCGACCAACCTGTGCCCGGGCTGCGAGAGGCAGGCACTGGTGGATTTGGGCCTCGAGCGGCGTCGCGAAATGGACGAGTCCAGAAGCCGTGCTGCCGCGATGGAACGTGGCCGGCGCGGACCGCTGCTGGAGGCGCTGTGGTGGGCCAGCAACGTGTGGGCAGACGTCCGGCGGGTGGGCATGTCCCTGGAGGTCGACCTTCGCGTCATAGGCCTAGACCTGACTCTGGCCGCCGTACGCGAGCAGGTTGTGCTGAGCCTGTCGCGCGCCGGTCTTGCGGGCGTACCAGATCAGCATCTGGCTCCCGTCCTGGATGCAGTGCTGCAGGCGGCGGGGATCTGTCCTGTCACCGAGATCGACGCCAGGCGGCGGTTCGGCTTCACCAAGGAGGTGACCGGGCACCAGATAGTTCCCCTGCCCGGGCGCCACCTCGACTATGCGTGTGTCGCCGGGGCCGTCATAGCTCCCGACAACGTGTGGTGGGGCTCGTTCAAGCTCGAAGACGGCCACGACCCCACAGACAGCGAGTCGTACTCGCCCGTGGGCACGTTCGAACGACACGACGAACCCGGTGCTGGAGCCATCGGCGTGCTGTCGGCCGTTGCGCGGCTGCTGCCCTCGAGCCTGCTCCGTTGACAGGTACGGCGTAGCCGGGACCGGCTGCTACTGGCCGTTGACCGACCAGTGCCAGGGCTCTGAAGGCAGGTTGTAGAACCCATATCTGGCCGCGTTGGCCGCAAGCCACTGGAAGGCCGCTGTGCTGCGGCTGGTGATGGCTCGGCCGTTGGCGGTGAAGTCGACGGCAAGCCCGCGCTCGTGGTTGGAGAATCCGGGTCGGGCGGTGGGCGGCCGGCACTGGTAAGACGGCATCTGATAGATCGCATAGTCGCTCGAGCCGCAGTGGGCCCGACGCAGCGCTATCTGCGATGACGAGGTGCGATAGCCACCGCCGCCCAGCAATATGCCGTCAGCCGCTGCGGCCTGCAGCAGGTTGGCGAGATTCTGGGAGATCGACTGGTGGATGCGAATGCCTCCGACGGTGACGATTTCGCCCTCGCCGACGATGTTGGGCACCGCGGCCGCCCGTCGTGCCAACTCTTCGCGCCGACGCGCTTCCTCTAGCTTGCGGGCGATCTCGATCTCCTCGGCCCGGATCTTGCGGGCCAACTCGGCGTCGAGCGCCTCCAGCGAGGCCGCTTCGGCCAGACGTTGGTCGAGGCGGGCCTCAACCTCGGCCGCGAACTCTTCGAGCCGGTCGCGAGACGCTTCGACCTCGACCAGCCGCTCCTCCATCACGACCTCACGCTGGGCCGCCTCCTCGACCGCCCTGGCCCGGTTCTCGACCAGCAGATCGAGATCGTCGGTCAGCTCGCGCATGCGGTCGAACAGGTTGGTCTCTTGGCCGAGCCGCACGCGGAAGAGAGTTTCTTTCACCGCAGCCTGTGTGGGCGTAGCGGCATCGAGCCCCACGTAGGCGCTCTGCTCCTCGGTGTCGCGGCCAGCGACGTACCACTGCACCGCCAGCTCCTGGAGCCCGTCCTCGGTCAGCGCCATCTGTTCTTTGACGAAGGCTTCCTGCTGCTCGATCGACTCGAGGGCAAGCTTGCTGTCATCGAGCGCCTGCTGGGCCGCCGCCAAGCGAGCCTCGGCGTTCTCGACGTTGTTGTTCAGAACGTCGAGGGCTTCGGTGACCTCTTCGAACTCGGCGGCCGCCGCGTCGACAGACGCGGCCTGCACGGCGCGCTGCTCGGCCAGGGCCTCGCGTTCTTTGCGCAGTTCCTCGAGGTCTTTCTCGTCGGCTCTGGCTGGCGCGCCGATGACGCCTGCGACGCATGCGACGAGCACTGCAAGTGCGACCACATGACGTAGCAGTCGTAGATATCGGGAGCGACGGACTGTGGTCACGAGCCTCCAAGGTGTCACCGGGTGGGGTCGAATTCAAGGCACCCCGGCTGGTGCGCCAGTTACCCTTCGGCTCTTGCGCTCGACCGGTTCAGTACATCAGCGATCGACCTCTCACGTCATCGCCTATCTGGCGCTCACGGGATCGCTGCTGGCACTCGGCATCGACATCATCATTCCCGCCTTCGACGAGATGCGTCCCGACCTGGGTTTGGATCCCGCTTCCAACGACATCACACTCGTCATCACCGCCTACTTCCTGGGAATGGCAATCGGTCAACCCCTATGGGGCCCAATCGCCGATCGGTTTGGTCGCGCGCCCGCCATGACAGCCGGGCTGGGTCTCTACTCGTTGGGGGCTTTGGCCAGCGCCATGTCGCCGACCTTGGGCGTGATGCTGGTGGCCCGATTCGTCTGGGGACTCGGCGCCGCTGCGCCCGCCCTGTTGCGCTCGGCTATCGCTCGAGATCTCTACACCGGCGATCAGATGGCTCGGGTGATGTCCATCGTGATGGCCGTGTTCATGGTGGGGCCAGTAGCGGCACCCCTGCTGGGAGCTGCGCTGTTGGCCGTAGCCCCGTGGCCATCAGTGTTCCTCGTCTGCGCCGTGGCTGCAGTGCTGGTTCTCGGGTGGACCAGGCGCTTCGGTGAGACACTTTCCGAGCAGAACCGCAGGCCCCTCAAGTTCGGTCCCACCATCGCTGCCTTTCGAACAGTCGTGTCCACGAGGGCCACCGTGGTGCCCGCGCTAGCGCTGGTGTTCAACCAGGCAACCTTCTTCATCTTCCTGGGCAGCGGCCAACCGATCATGGACGTCATCTTCGAGCGCGAAGAGTTGTTCGTGTGGGTCTTCTCGGTATCGGGCCTGTTCTTGGCGACCGGGTTCGTGGTGTCCGACCGACTGATGGCCAGGTTTGGAGCCGCCCGGGTGCTGGAGGCGTCGGCTATGGCGTTCGTGGCTGTGGCCCTGGTCAACCTGATGGTGGTGTTCGCCGCCGACGGGCGCCCCGATTGGTGGGTGTGGGCCGTCGGGGTCGGGGTGATGAACCTCGTTGCGGTGCCGTTCGGCCCAGCGGTCTTCAGCATCGCTCTCGAGCCCATGGGGGCCCAGGCGGGCACGGCTTCGGGCGTCATCGGCCTGATGACCATGGCCGGTGGATCGTTGCTGGCCGCGGTGTTCGACGCCCGCATCGTCGACACGGTCTCGCCCATGGCGGTGGCCTACCTCGGCTATGGGCTGATATCGGCGGCGCTGGTCTGGGTAGGGCGACCAGGCGTCAGGGCC
>JAGQSP010000420.1 GCA_020439485.1 Acidimicrobiales bacterium
TCACGGCTCCGGCGATGCCGGCCACATGGCTGCCGTGGAAGTGGTCGGCCACCAGACCGTCACCCGATCCAAGTACGAAGTCGGCGCCCGAAACGAGAACGCCGCTGAGTTCCTCGTGGGTGCCTCGTATGCCGGTGTCCAGGACCGCGATCGTGACCGTGCTGGCGTCGACCATCCCTGAAGCCGTCTCGAATGTCGAGTGATCGAGCGACCACTGATTGGACCGCTGCGGGTCGTCGGCAAACGCGGAGAACTCGACCAGCGGCTCGGCGGCGATCAGCTTTGCGCCCGCCGACGCTTGGATACCCGGGGTGTTCGCCGCAGCCAGAACCGAACCCGCCACGGCCGATGCCTGGAGCTGGGCGGCCTGGGCCGGACTCACCTCGACGGTTTCGCTCACCAGGGAGCCATCGGGGTGCTTCACCAGGGTCGACATCTCGATCCTGCTGGTGGGGGCGGCTCCCGAGGAGCCCGCCGAGGCGAGCATCGACGCCAGCACGAGCAACACGACCACGGCAACCCGGCCCCGGGGGCGGGTCGATCGCCGAATGCGATCTCGTCTCGGCTGTCGTGTCCGGGCTAGAGCCACGAGATACTTCCTGGATCCGAGCCGCGCCCTGACGCGGCCTCATCCCTTTCATTCGGATGGGTTGGGTGCTGAATTAAGAGCCACGTCACAATCAGTCGGGTTCAATGCCGGAGCCTCCCGGTAGGCTCTGGGCCCATGGCTATCGAGTCGACAGACACGATCGTGGGCGTCAGCGACGCTGCACTGGAGAAGATCTTGGGTATTCGCGATGGCGAGCCAGAGGGTGACGCCCTCGGCCTGTTCATCGAGATCACCGGAACCCGCGGCGTCGACTATGTGTACGACCTGGCCTTCCAGGCCATCTCCGACGCCCGTCCCGCCGACGTGATCACAAGGGTTGGTTCGTTGGCCATCGTCTTGCCCGAGGCCGACGTCCCCAAGCTCGACGGAGCCGAGCTGGACCTGCCCAGCAATCCTCACCAGAGCGGTTTCGTGCTGCGCAACCCGAACCGGCCCGATGTGTCGTCGAACTTCGACGAGCCCCTCGAACTGACCGGATCGGTCGAGGACCAGGTACGTCAACTGCTCGACGCACGCATCAATCCGATGATCGCTGCCCACTCCGGATGGGCCGAGCTGGTCGAGGTAGACGGCTCCACGGTCGTGGTTCGCCTGGGAGGCGGCTGTCAGGGCTGCGCAATGTCCAAGGCCACGGTCACAGCCGGCATCGAGCAGACGATCCGCCAACACATCCCGTCGATCGAGAACGTCGTCGACGTGACCGACCACCAGTCGGGCGAGAACCCTTACTACGCCAGTCACTGACCGACGATCGGTTCGGGGAATCTTGCGCCGTCGGGTTGGGTTTCGGAGGGTGTGATCACGATGGAAGCGGCTCGAACCGACCGAGAGGCGGCCTTCAAGCTCTACGTGGTTCCCGAACTCGACGTCATGTATCGGGTTGCCATGTCTCTCACCCGAAACAAGAGCGATGCCGAAGACCTCGTGCAGGATGCTCTGATCAGGGCCTACAAGGCGATCGATCGTTTCGACGGACGCCACCCCAGGGCCTGGCTGCTGACCATCGTTCGCAACGCCCAGATCAACCGAACCAGGCGCAGGCGTCCCGGCCTCCTCGACGACCCCGACACCGACCTCGAACGGCTGGCCACCACCGACACCGGCGGTGCCTTCGACCCCGAGGCCACCGTCGTCGATCCGGTTTTTGATGCGTCGGTAACGTCCGCGCTCGACGCCCTGGCCACCAAGTTCAGGCGGCCGGTCGAGTTGGTCGACATCGGCGGCTTGTCATACCAGGAGGCCGCAGATCAGCTGGGGGTGCCGGTGGGTACCGTGATGAGTCGCCTTCACCGGGCACGCAAGAAGATTCGTGAGCATCTCGACGATGCCGGTTTCGGACGAAGGGAGATCAACTGATGCGTTGGCTCCGTCTGTTGAAGCGCGGTCGCCACGTCGGCGCCGACGAGTGCGCCCGGGTTGGTGCCGTGATCCAGAGCTACCTCGATGGCGAGTATCAAGGCGACCCTTCGTGGATAAACGAACATCTGGATGTGTGCGCACACTGTGGCCTAGAGGCAGATCTTCTGCACCGCATCAAGGATGCTGTCGCGCGCCAAGGGCACCCGGATTCGTGCACCCGTGCCCGGTTACAGGAGTTCGCTGACCGTCTGGCCGACGGCGGCCTCGACGCAGCCGACGCAACCTGAGGTTCGCAGCCGAGCCGCCGCTCGGCCTGTGCAAGCTGCTCAGCCCTTCATGGCCTTGTAGATCGACGCCGCGATGCCGGCGCCATCGAGCCCGAGTTCGGCCTTCAGCAGGTTCGGGTCGCCGTGAGGCAGGTAGCTGACCGGAGTGCCGATGTTGAGCGTGCGCGGCCGGTGGGTCTCGGCTGGCATCCGCGACAGTTCGTCGCTGACCAGCGACCCTACGCCCCCCACTCGCATGCCGTCCTCGACGGTCGCGACCAGTTGATGCCCGGCTGCGTCGCGCAGCATCGCCCGGTCCAGTGGCACGGTACGCACGTCCCAGACCGAAGCCGATACGCCCTGCCCCGACAACTCCTCGGCCGCCTCGAGCGAAGCCGTCAGCTGGGTACCAACCGACAGAATGCACACGTCTGAACCATCGACCAGCTTGCGAGCCGAACGGCCCGAACCGACCTGGCCGTCTGGTGATCGGGGCGCCGAACCGCGCGACCATCGCAGTGCCACCGGGCCGTCTTCTATCTCGAGAGCCGATTCGAACATGACGCCCAGCTCCTCGTAGCACGATGGGGCGAAGATCGTCATGCCAGGAACGCGCAGGCACATGGTGAGGTCGAGCACGCCGTGGTGCGAGGCACCATCGGGGCCGGTGATGCCGGCACGGTCGAGGCACAGGATCACGGGCAAGCCGTGAAGGCCGACGTCGTAGGTGAGCTGATCGAAGGCCCGGGCGAGGAACGTCGAATACAACGCGACGACCGGCCGCATGCCTGCCATCGCCATGCCGGCGGCGGCGGTGAGGGCGTGCTGCTCGGCGATGCCGACGTCGAAGAAGCGATGCGGGTATTTCTCCTCGAAGGGCAGCAGCCCGGTCGAGCCGGGCATGGCAGCGGTGATTGCGACGATGTCACTGCGTTGGTCGGCCGCCTTCATGAGCGCCTCGGTGAAAGCACTCTTGAACTCGGGCGCCTTTGCCGTGGTGCCCACCGGCGCGCCACCCGTCGCCGGATCGAACAGGCCGATGTCGTGGAGATGCTTCTCGTCGTCGTCCTCGGCGGGTTCGTAGCCTCGCCCCTTCTGGGTGACGACGTGCACGACTATGGGGCCGTCATAGGTCTTGGCGTCGCGGAGTGCATCCTCGACGGCCTCGATGTCGTGACCGTCTACCGGGCCGGTGTACCTGACCCCCAGCGTCTCGAAGAAGGCAGGCGGCTCCCACATTTCGCGGACCGCAGCGGCCGCCCCCGACAGGCCCCGCTTGACCTCGCCGCCCAAAGGCACGCGGTCCAAAACGTCGGCGATCTGGCGTTTGCCCCGCACATAGTTCGGGCTGGACCTCAGCTTCGAAACCGCGCTGGACAGGCGGCTGATCGTGGGGGCATAGCTGCGTCCGTTGTCGTTCAGCACGATCACGACTGGCTGGCCGCTGTGGCCCAGGTTGTTGAGGGCCTCGAATGCCATACCCCCCGTCAGCGAGCCGTCACCTACGACGGCGACCACCTGACGGTGTTCCTGACCCGATCGCGAGAACCCACAGCTGAGACCGTGCGCGTAGCTGAGCGCAGTGGAAGCATGGCTGTTCTCGACCCAGTCGTGGGGTGATTCGGAGCGGCTGGGATAGCCCGACATGCCGTGGCGTTGGCGCAGTTCGTCGAACTCGCGCACCCGACCCGTAACCACCTTGTGTACGTAGGCCTGGTGGCCGGTGTCCCAGACGATCACGTCGCGGGGCGATTCGAACACCCGGTGGATGGCGACCGTCAACTCGACGGCGCCGAGGTTCGAGCCCAGGTGGCCACCGGTCTTGGAGACCGACTGCACGATGTGTTCGCGGACTTCGCGGCACAGCTCGTCGAGCTGGTCGGGGTCCAACGCCCTCAGGTCGGCAGGGCTCTGGATCTTGTCGATGATCATGCGATGCTCCCGGCGATCACGCACGACAGGCTATGCCGACGAACGGGGTTTCGCAGGGTCGTCGTCGTTGTGTGCGTCTGGGGGCAGCTCGAGAGCGGGCTCGATCTTGGGGCTGATCCACCGAGAGGCCCAGTTGCCCAGGTACCAGCCGACCGTCAATGTCAGTGCACCGCCCACAGCGTCCATCCAGTAGTGGTTCCCGGTGACGATGATCGCGAACAGCGTGGTCATCGGGTAGAAGACCACCAATATCCGGCTCCAGCGGTTGGGTAGCACCGGGAACAGGGCCAGGGTGCACCAGAGCGCCCAGCCGATGTGCAGGCTGGGCATCGCCGCCCACTGGTTCGAGATCGATTGCATGGTTCCCGAGTCGAACGACCACAGGCCGCCGATCTCGGCAAGGGTGTCCACATAGTCGTGGGCCGCCAGGTTGGCGCCATATTCGCCGCCAGCGTTCAGCAGGCGTGGGGGCATCAGAGGGAACGCCGAGAAGCCCACCAGTGCCAGCGCGGTGGTCGCCGACAAGACGTTGCGATAGCGCCGATAGCGGTTGGGTGTGCGTCGGTACATCCAGATCATCACTCCGCCCGTGACGACGAAGTGGAGGCTGCCATAGAAGATGTTCCAGCCCTTTATGAACCATTCCCAGTCGATGAAGGCGCTCTGGATGTCCAGCTCGACATACAGGCCCAGAGCCCGCTCGATGTCGATCACCAACTCTGCATTGCGCAGGGCCGTGGCGCTTCCGGCCGAGAAGCTGCCTCCAGAGCCGAACTGGTTTCGGATCGTCGAGTACACGGCGTAGAACAGCAACACGTAGGTGACCTCGAGCCACCAGCGGCGCCTGATCGGTGTGCGATCGTCGAGCTGCGAGCCCCTGGCCACCGGGGCGCTCATCTCTGGTGCTCCGCGTCGGCGTCGACCTTGTCGTAGCCCCTGATCCATCCGTAGGCGAAGGCCGGGGCCCCCAGCAGGCTCACCGCCAGGTTGATCGCATAAAGCAAGAGGCCGAGCAAGATGGCGTCGGCCTGGCTGACGCCCAGCGGACCGAGGAACAACACCAGCGCACCCTCGCGCAGCCCGAGCCCACCTATGGACAGCGGGAGCACTTGGGCGATCAGCACTGCTGGTGCGAAGGCCAACCAGGCCGTTGGGGACACGTCTATGCCCACGGCCTCGGCCGCCATGGCCGTGGCTCCGATGAGGGCCAGCTGATAGACGATGCCCACAGCCAGCAGGTCCACCACGGCGCGCGGCTGACTGCGAAATTCGCCCAGCCCCAGGTGCAGGCCGGTGAGGGTCACCTTGACGTTGCCGGTGCCCTCGAGCCGGCGCCCAACCCGCGGGTGTTCTGCGACCCACACCACCAACAACAACACCACGAACGTGATGGCTGCGATGGCGATGGCGGTTCTGGAGCTGGCGCCCAGGCGGGCCAGACCCGGGTTGATGGCGAGCCCGAACAGTGTCAGCAGCGGAAGCACCACCCAACCGGTCAACCGCTCGATGACCACAGAGGCGAAGCAACGAGGAACATCGCCCATGCGACGACCCAGCCTGCGGACCCTCAGCACATCGCCGCCCACGGTAGTGGGCAAGAAGTTGCTGACGAACTGCCCTGCCAGGTTGAGCACCACCAGCCTGTAGAGGCTCGGCTGAACGCCAAGCGTCGCCAAGACACGCTTCCAGCGCATCGCCGCCAGGGTTATGGCGCCGGCGGTGAGCCCTGCTGCGCCCGCCAGCCATTCCAGGTCGCGCGTGTCCCAACCCGACCACATCGCACCGAGATCGTCGCGTGGCACGTTCAGCAGCAGGAACGCCAGCATGCCGACGCTGACCAGAGCGCGCAGCAGCAGCATCCATCCTGCGCGGCTGGATCGCTGCGCTGGTTCGGTGGTCAAGGTGCTGCTCATGCCGGGGAAGAGGTTAGATGTCGTTGCCGCCGGGGCGCGGAATGTGTCACATCGGGTGCCCAACGTGCCGAAAGGGCCGACATGAAGCGTCGTTTGCTGATGGTTGTGGTCGTGGCGGCCCTGATCGCCACCGGATGTGGTGGTGGATCGGGTTCCGGATCGGTGGGCCAGGGAGCCGACCTGCCGCTTGTCGAGCTCGATGGCACCGATGCGATGTTGATCGCCGCCGTCGACCGTACCTCGACAGCGACGTCTTATCGGTTCGCGATGTTGATGTCGTTCTCGGCGCCCGAGTTCGGTATGGAAGAGATGCGCTTCGAGGTGGACGGCGCCATCGATTCGCGAACCAACGAAGCGACTATGACCATGGACATGAGCTCGCTTCTCGAGGGCATGTCCGATCAAGAGCTCGACCTTTTCGGCGACCTGTTCGGCGACGGCAAGATAGACATCGTCGTCGCAGGCGACACCGCCTACATGAGGTTTCCGGCCTTGACCCAGATGATGGGCTCATCGGCCGACTGGGTAGCAGTGCCCAGTGAAGGTTCGAGCGATGCCATCTCGTCGATGGGACTGGCCTTCGAGGAACCCGGCACCCTGCTGGACGGGCTTCGGTCGGTGGCCGATGTGGAACAGGTTGGCACCGACACGGTGGGGGGAGTCGACACCACGATGTTCGCTGTGACCCTCGATGCCGCCGAGCTGGACCCCTCTGGGTTCATGACCGGTGACGTGCCGATCTTCGTCTGGATAGACGACCATGGTCAGGTACGCCGCTTCGAGATGCAGTTCGACTCGATGGGTATGTCGGGTGGTGTGGTGATGGAACTCAGCGACTTCGGTGTCGACGTCGACGTGAAGGTGCCGAACGAGTTCATGAGCCTCGACCCGTCGATGTTCGGCTGAGTACGCATACCCTGATCGCCACACGATCAGGGAGGCGCACCAGTGTTCGATACACAACTGCTCGACCGCGGACTAGTCGAGGCGACCATTGCGGCCGGCCTGTCGAAGGGCGCCGATTTCGCCGAGGTGTTCGTCGAAGATCGGTCGAACGTCAGTGCCGTACTCGACGACGGAAGGGTCGAGGAGCTGACATCGGGTCGCGATCGCGGCGCCGGCATTCGGGTCATAGCCGGCGACACCACCGGCTACGCGCACACGGCCGACCTGTCGCCCGAGGGTCTCAGAGCAGCCGCTGTGGCAGCGGCCGCGGTGGCCCAGGAACGTTCGTCGGGCGTCAAGGCAGTTGCCATGAAGCCTTCGGCTCCCGGCGCCACCGTCGTGGCGACGTATCCCGAGGCGGTCTCCAAGGCCGACAAGGTGGCGCTGCTTCGATCGGCCGACGGTGCCGCCCGGGCGGTGTCCAACTCGATAACCCAGGTCAGCGCCCGCTACAGCGACGGGCGCAGGCGCATCCTCGTCGCCAACAG
>JAGQSP010000421.1:0-4155 GCA_020439485.1 Acidimicrobiales bacterium
CCGCTTCCGGGCTTGTCGAGACGGTCCTTGACCTCTTCCCATAGATTGGCCCCGCGCAGCGACTTCTCGACTATCCCGTCCGCTTCCGATTTGGACATACGACGTGAGTTGAGGCGCATCCCAGCCAAGACGTTCTCGTATATCGACATCGTCGGGAACGGGTTGGGCTTCTGGAACACCATGCCGATCTTGCGGCGCACGGCCACCGGGTCCACACCCGGACCGTAGAGATCGACACCATTGAGCTCGACCGTGCCATGAACCCGGGCGCCCGGAATCACCTCGTGCATCCGGTTGAGCGAACGCAAGAAGGTCGATTTACCGCAGCCGGACGGCCCGATCAGGGCCGTGATGCTCTGCGGCTCGATCTCCATGCTGACCGACGACACCGCCAGGAAGTCGCCGTAGTAGATGTCGAGGTCGTCCACGCGAATTCGGTGACCCGAGTCGCGTGCTGGTTCAGCGACCTTGGCTGTCGCCTTGTGACTGTCGGTCGAGTCTTCGGACATCTGCCTAGCTTCGTTCATTTCGATCGGTCGCTCCAGGTCTGCCAAATCGATCGAGTGTGCCTGGTCGGTCATCGGAGCCCCTTGGGTTTGAGAACTCGTGCAAGCAGACGCGCGATCGCGAACAACAAGGCCACGATCAGCACCAGCACGAGGGCGGCTGTCCAGCCGCGGTCGTAGCTCGCCTGAGGCGGAACGCCCGGAGTCTTGTACGAGTAATAGGCCATCGTGGCCAGGGTGGTCATTCGGCCGCTGAACGGGTCGGTGTGCAGACTGTCGGCGAGGCCGGCTGTAACCAGCAGTGGCGCCGTCTCACCCACAACCCTGGCAATGGCCAGCGTGACGCCGGTGAGGATTCCGGCGATCGCCGTGGGGATGACGACCTTCACGATCGTCCTCCACTTCGTCACCCCCAGCGCATACGAGGCTTCGCGCAGTTCGTTGGGGACCAGCCTCAGCATCTCCTCGGATGTTCGAACGACGATGGGCATCATCAAGACGGCCAGCGCTACGCCACCAGCCAAGCCCGATCGGTGTCCAGGGCCGGTGAACAACACAAAGAGTGCGTAGGCAAAGAGGCCGGCGACAATCGAGGGAATGCCGGTCATCACATCAACCATGCGGGTCACGGCCTTGGCCAAAGGCCCTCGACCGTACTCGACCAGGTAAACGGCGACCATGATTCCGATGGGAACCGAGAGCACTGCGGCGATGCCGGTGACGATCAGGGTGCCCACAATCGCGTGCTGGCCGCCGCCACCGTCGCCCAGGACGTTTCTGAGGCTCTCGGAGAAGAACATCCCATCGAAGCGGGCGGCCCCTTTCGAAACCACCGTCCAAAGCACGGAGACAAGGGGGAACACGATGAGTGCGAACGAGCCCGTGACCACGCCCGCCATCAGCTTGTTGCTCGCCTCGCGAGCGTCCTCGAGCTTGCGCGTCAGCGCGTAGATCGAGATCAGGTAGGTGATGAACGACAGGAGCATCGTCATGGCGATGCTGAACCGCCCCATCAGCATCAGCGAGACCAAGACGCCCGCCAAGGTCGAAAACACCGCAACCGCAGCGACGATCTTGCGGTCGACCTTTATTTGGGGCAGGGGCTCGGGCCCGAGATCCATTTTGTGATCGAGTGTTACACCCATCAGTTTGCTCCAGAGAACTCGGCGCGACGCTCGATGACCCACCGGGCCGAGTAGTTGACCGCGAAGGTGATGGCGAACAACACCAAGCCGGTTGCTATGAGACGGTTCACCTCGAGACCCGTCGATTCGGGGAACTTGAGTGCGACGTTCGCAGCGATGGTGTTCGAATTCTGTGTCGAGATCGTGTTGAAGCTGATCACATCTGCAGGCGACAAGACCAGAGCCACTGCCATGGTCTCGCCCAGCGCCCTACCGAGGCCCAGCATCGCGCCGCTGATCACCGCCGACCGCCCGTAGGGAAAGACAGCCATCCTGATCATCTCCCACTTGGTGGCCCCCAGAGCGAACGCCGCCTCCTCGTGCAGCCTCGGGGTCTGCAGGAACACCTCTCGCGACACTGCGGTGATTATCGGCAAGATCATCACAGCCAGGACGATCGCGGCGGTCAGCATGGTCCGACCGGACGGCGAGGTAGGTCCGGCGAACAAGGGGATGAATCCGAGGTTGTCCTCCAACCACGGATAGGGACCACGAGCGAGTGCCGGCGCCAGTACGAAGATGCCCCACAGGCCGTATACGACGCTCGGAATGGCGGCCAACAAGTCGACGAGCGCACCGAGCGATTGGGCCAGTCGCTTCGGCGCGTAGTGGCTGATGTAGAGAGCCACGAACACCGCCGGAGGCGTCGCCAACAGCAATGCAAGGGCAGAAGCCCAGACGGTGCCGAACACCAACGGCGCCACATATTCGAAGAACGTGTCGCCTGGCTCGATCGCGGAACTGTCGTTGGTGAAGGTCGGCAGGGCCTCGGCGAACAGGAAGATCGCCACTCCCGCGAGGATCACCAGGATGGTTATTCCCGACGCAACGGCCGTCAAGCTGAACAGACGATCGCCCAGCGACGACGGGGCCTTGTACGCGACGCCCTCGGAAGGAGCACTTCCTGTGGGTTCGGCAGGCCCTGCTTCTGTGAGGGTCAATGTGAGCACTCCTTGTCGCTGGAAGCGAGCGCCCAAGGTTGGGGCGCCGGCTGACAGCTCGTCAAGAGCAAGAGCCCGGTGGCGCCATCGACGACGCCACCGGGCCCTGGTTCGCTTCGCCGACGGCTCAGCCAGCGACGCCGATGGCGTCGATGGCCACGGCGAGGCGCTGACGGAACTCATCGCTGATAGGGGCTGATCCGGCGAACTCCGAGGAAGTCGCCTGGCCCTCGGCCGACCCGATGTAAGTCATGAACGCCTTGACCAGGTCGGCCTCCTCCTGGGTCGGATAGTCGAGGCAGACGATGTGGTACGAAACGAGGGCCACTGGATATACGCCAGCCTCTTCGGTCGTGCGGTTCACTTCGATGGCGAAGTCGAACTCGCCACGACCGGCCACGACCTCCGACACATCGACGATGCGACCGGCTGCTTCGGGGGTGAAGGCCACGAACTCGTTACCGACCTTGATGGCCACCGCTCCCAGACCGGCCACCTGGCTGGCGTCTGCGTAACCGATCGAACCCTCACCGGCGGTGATTGCGGCCACGACGCCAGAGGTGCCGTCGGCGCCCTCACCACCGAGATCGCCGGGCCATTCCTCGATCGGACCGAACGTCCATACGTCGGGAGCAGCAGCTGCGAGGTAGTCGGTGAAGTTCTCGCTGGTGCCAGACTTGTCCGAGCGGTGAACCGGGTTGATCGCCAGATCGGGCAGCTCGACGCCTGGATTGTCTGCGGCGATGGCCGCATCGTTCCAGTTGGTGATGGTCTCGGCGAAGATGCCTGCCAACGTGGCGGGCGTCATGTTGAGGGTCTCGATGCCCGGAAGATTGAACGCGGCAGCAACCGGAGAGATGTAGTGGGGCAGGTTGATGGCACCGCGCTCGCCTGGGCATCGATCGACCGCAGCAGCGAGTTCTTCCTCATCGAGATAGGCGTCCGACCCGGCGAACATCGTGGCGCCGGACAAGAACTGCTCGCGTCCGCCACCCGAACCGATGGGGTCATAGTTCACGGTGACGTCGGGGTTAGCGGTCTGGAAGCCTGCCTTCCAGGCGTCCATCGCGGCTTTCTGCGAAGAGGCGCCTGCACCGATCAGGGTTCCGGCCATCGAGCCAGAATCAGAACCGGAGTCGCCAGCAGCGGTGGTGGTGGCGCCGCCATCATCGCTCGACGAGTCGTCGGAATCGCCGCATGCGGCTGCGACGAGGCTCAGGGAAAGGACAATGGTCAGGAACCAGACCAGTCGCTTCGTTTGCTTCACGGGGGTTGCCTCCTCGGCGGGATACATCGGGACCGCCGGCTTGGGGCGGTCATCGAGGCGACAACCTAGATATGGCTTATTGCGTTCAGCTGTTCGTTACCTGAACACGGCATGAACAAAGGTGAACGAAAGGCAAACTGCCTGGTCAGAAGGCATGAATGCGCTTACAGATCTCGTGTAACACCTGTCACACGCACCCTTGCGGTCTGGGTTCAGCCGGCGTTGACGGCCATGGCGGCCAGTCTGCGACGCTTCAG
>JAGQSP010000421.1:4219-4492 GCA_020439485.1 Acidimicrobiales bacterium
TCGAGGCAGACCTCCTTGACAGGGCAAGTGGCGCAGACCTTGCGGGCCCGGTCGACGCCGACTCCATCGCTTGGGAAGAATTCGCTGGGCGGACGGTCCGCACAGTTCCCCTTTGACATCCAGTTCGTGCTCATATGCGCAACCCCTCCGTTGACCTCTACGACGAACGAACTGGCCGTTCGGTTCCCGAGATCGCCAGGTTTTCCTGTCGACTGTTTTTCTGGGTTCCGCCCGCGGTCCGAACCTCGCACCCCGAGCCCAACAGAAGCTTCA
>JAGQSP010000422.1 GCA_020439485.1 Acidimicrobiales bacterium
GGGTCTTCGGCTTCGTTCATGGCGGTCGAGACCTCGACGTAGGCCATACGAAGCTGGGTCAGGGCCGCAGCCAGGGTCTGGTGCTCGGCGAGGCGATCACCCAGATTGTCGACAAGCAGGCCCATGGCGTCTATCGGCAGGCGGGCCTTGTCGAGGCTGCCGGTGCGCAGGTGCAGCGCGGCCAACTCGAAGAGCCCCATCACGTGGTTGGCCACAACCTGTTCGACCGGTGCAGCGACCAGCTGGGCCTGTGCTCGCGCCAGCTCCTCCTCGAGTGCCTCGGCCTGGGCGGCGGTCAGCTCGGGCTCGGTTGGCTGCCCGGCAGCATCGCCCGGTACCTCGTGCTCGCCGTCTGGTGTCCAAAGGCTCATCTGAGCGGTCCTTCCGTTGTGGAGAGGCGAATTGTCGCCGGCAGCTGCTAGGGTAGGACACCGGACAACTGAGGCAAGCGGGGCCGCGCCCCCACCTGGCCACGCCGAGTGCGCCAGGTCTACAGAAAAGCCCTCGTGGCTTTCTGTTGTGTGACCGTTTCAAACGGTCTCGTGGGCGGGCTCGTTTTCTTCGAGTCCGCCTGGTTTCGTTTCGGGCCCAGCCCGCTCGTCGCCAGGTGAGTTGCACATAACGGACACTCAGGAGGCGTCCCTTGGACAAGCAGGTCTTGTCATAGCACCCGCAAACGAAGACGAACCCCGTCGCAACGAACGGATCCGGGCCCGCGAGGTCCGTCTGGTCGGCCCCGACGGTGACCAGATCGGCATCAAGCCGCTCCCCGAGGCTCTGGCAATCGCCCGTGCCGCCGAACTCGACCTCGTCGAGGTGGCAGCCCAGGCAAACCCGCCGGTGTGTCGGATCATGGACTACGGCAAGTTCAAGTACGAGGCCGAACAGCGAGCCAAGGAATCTCGCCGCAAGTCTCGTGCTGCCGAACTCAAGGAGATGAAGTACCGGCCCAAGATCAGCGTCGGCGACTTCAACACCAAGACACGCAATGTCGAGAAGTTCTTGAGCCATGGTCACAAGGTCAAGCTGACGATCATGTTCCGCGGTCGAGAGATGGCACACCCAGAACTCGGGCGAGACATCCTCGACCGGGTCGCCGAAGCGGTCAGCCATGTCGGCAAGGTCGACCAGTACCCGCGGCTCGACGGTCGAAACATGACGATGGTGCTCAGCCCCGACAAGCGGGCCCAGCAAGCATCGGCACGCAAGAAGGAAGCCGATAGCCAGGCAACCGACACGGCCGAGCAACAGGACAAGACCGAAGCCGAGGCTTCCGCCGCAACCGGCGACTGATCAACCGAATCACAACCGTTCTCGTCATCAGATCCGGCGGCAGGTGCTTTGCATCGTCCGCCGGATCGTCACGAGCGGGCCCGGGTTCTCGCCACGACGCGAGGACACCACCCCAAGCCACCATCAAGACACGAGGCAATGCTCATGCCAAAGATGAAGACCCACAGAGGCACCAAGAAGCGCATCAAGACCACTGGTTCTGGCAAGCTGCGCCGGCGCCAGCGCAACCGCGCCCACATCCTCGAGAAGAAGAGCTCGCGTCGCAAGCGCCGGCTCGCCGGCGAGGTCGATCTCGCCCCGGCAAACGAGGCGCGTATCAACCGCATGCTCGGTCGTCGCTGAGCCAACCCATAGGCGCTCTGCGCCGCCCCCACTCCCGGCGCCATAGCGCCAACTTCTCCAAGATCGAAAGGAAGAACCGATGGCACGCGTCAAGCGCTCTGTGGCCTCGAGAAAACACCGCCGCACGACCCTCGCGAAGGCCAAGGGCTACTACGGCAACAAGAGCCGTTCGTACCGGGCTGCAAACGAGCAGCTCATGCACTCGGGTCAGTATGCGTTCCGCGACAGGCGGGCACGCAAGGGTGAGTTCCGCAAGCTCTGGATTCAGCGGATCAACGCCGCGACCCGCGAGCACGGCCTCAGCTACAGCCGGTTTATCAACGGGCTGCACACCGCCGGTGTCGAGGTCGACCGTAAGGTCCTCGCCGACATGGCCATCGCCGATCCGGCAGCCTTCGCCAAGCTGGTCGAGGTCGCCAAGGCGAACCAGGGTTGAGCTCTCCGCAGCACCTGGCGGCGTCCAATCGTCGCGTGGTCGAGCTGCGCAAGCTGACTAATAGCCGCAAGGCCCGTCGCGACGAGCAGGTGTTCGTCGTCGACGGGCCTCGTGCATTGTCGACCTTGGTCGCCGCCGACGCTGGGGTGAGGGCGGTGTTCGTCGACGAGCAGCACCCGGTCGAGTCGTTGCCGTTCGAGCTGCCGGACACGACGGCTGTTTACGAGCTCGACCGTTCTGTTCTGGCATCGGTAGCCGAGTCGAAGAGCCCTCAAGGTGTTCTGGCTGTTGTCGAGCTGAAGATGGCCGCGCTCGAGACCGTGGTGGCCCACCCCCGCGTTGTCGTTCTGGACGGGGTCCAAGACCCGGGCAACGTGGGCGCCATCGTTCGGGCCGGTGCGGCGCTGGGGTGGGGCGGTGTCGTGGTTTGTTCGGGTTGTGGCGACCCGTGGTCGCCCAAGGCGGTGAGAGGCTCGGCTGGCACCATCGGTCTCGTAGACGTTCTGGCCGACATCGAGGTCTCTGACGCCATCGAGGCCCTGGGCGTTGCGGGTTTCACGGTTGTGGGTGCCGACATGAATCCGTCGACCGAGGTCACCTCCATCGATCCCGGGCAGCGTTTGGCGCTGGTGCTCGGCGCCGAAGGGGCGGGCCTGAGCGCACAGGCTCGCAGCGCAATCGATGCGACGGTCGGCATCGCCATGGCTCCTCTGGTCGAGTCGTTGAACGTCGCCGTGACGGCAGGCATCTTGATGCACTCACTGGCTCGATGAGCCGGCCACGTCGATAACATCGTCTGCCAGCGAAGACCGACCCTGGGGGCATGATGATCGTTCATCCGAGCAAGCTCGAAGACCGCGAACTTCCCGTGATGTCAATCACCGACTACGTGCTTCGTCACGCGGCCGACAAGGCCGATGTGCCGGCGTTGATCGACGGTGCTTCTGGCAGGGTGGTCACGTTCGGCGAATTCGCCGATCTGGTTGCCAGGCTCGCCGGTGGTTTGGCGGCTAAGGGTTTCGGCAAGGGTTCGACCCTGGCGCTGATCGCTCCGAACATGCCCGATTACGCGATCGTGTTTCATGGCGTGGCCCGGTCGGGCGGAACGGTCACCACCGTCAACCCGGTCTACAACGCGGACGAGATCCGCCACCAGCTGATCGATTCGGGCGCGACCATCGCCATAGCCGTGTCGGCGGCGATTCCGACCGTGATGTCGGCAATCGAGGGCACGTCGGTCACCGAGGTCTACTCGATCGGCGACAACGATTCGGCCCAGAGTTACGAAGCCCTGTTCGGCGATCCGATCGACCAGGTCGACGTCGACCCCATGCAAGACGTGGTCGTGTTGCCGTACTCGTCTGGCACCACCGGGTTACCCAAGGGTGTGATGCTGACCCACCACAACCTGGTGGCCAATCTGGTGCAGGCCGAAGCCGCCCTCGAGTACTCCGAGGGGGATGTGGCCTTGGCGGTTCTGCCGTTCTTCCACATCTACGGAATGCAGGTTCTGATGAACGGCGTGCTGGCGTCTGGGTGCACGGTTGTGACCCTGCCGCGGTTCGATCTGGTTCAGGCCCTCACCCTTATCCAAGACCACAAGGTGACGGCCTTCTATGCGGTGCCGCCCATGGTGCTGGCACTGGCGAAACAACCTGTCGTCGATCAGTTCGACCTGTCGTCGCTGAAGTTCATCTTCTCGGGCGCGGCCCCGCTGGGCGCCGATCTGCAGGAAGAGTGCGAGCAGCGGGTCGGTTGTTCGGTGGTCCAGGGCTATGGCATGACGGAGCTGTCGCCGATCACGCACGCAACCTTGCCCGGCGACCAGAAGGCCGGCTCGGTGGGTGTCACCATGCCCAACACCCTGGTGCGCATCGTCGATGATGAGGGCAACGACCAAGATATCGACGGCGAGGGTGAGCTGTGGATCAAGGGCCCGCAGGTGATGAAGGGCTACTTGAACAACCCCGAGGCCACCGCGGCCACGATCGATGCCGATCAGTGGCTGCACACCGGCGATGTCGCGAAGATCGATTCCGATGGCCACGTGTACATCGTCGATCGGGTCAAGGAGCTCATCAAGTACAAGGGTTTCCAGGTGCCACCTGCCGAACTCGAGGCGCTCATAGTGACCCATCCGGCCGTCGCCGATGTGGCGGTCATCGGTGTCGATGATGCCGAAGCCGGCGAGCTGCCCAAGGCGTTCGTGGTGTTGAAGCCCGACGCCGAGGCATCGGCCGAAGACATCCAGAGCTTCGTGGCCGATCGGGTCACCAGCTACAAGCAGATTCGTATCGTCGAGTTCCGGTCGGAGATTCCGAAGTCTGCTTCTGGCAAGATCCTCCGCCGCTTCCTCAGGGACGAGGAGCGAGCGAAGCAGGGCTGAGCGG
>JAGQSP010000423.1 GCA_020439485.1 Acidimicrobiales bacterium
CCCGCGTTGACCCCTAAGGAGGCTCCTCCGCCGGAACCCGCCTCGATCCATGCGGCCGGCGGCGCATCGGCTGACAGGGTCGACACGCCAATCCAGGAGGCGACGACGGCCAGAAACGAAGCCGACAGCAGCATCGCTGTCAGCCGGCGACGACGGGTCTTGGCCTGGCGTGGCGCAACCACCTGAACGTGGTGTTTGGCAAGAGCCCAGGCAAAAGGATCGGTCCGAAGTTCGTCTGCTGCCACCGAGGTCAGCCCCCTTCACCCATCTCGAGCCGATCGCGCACCCGCGACTTGGCCCGTTGCATCATCTTCTTTGTTGCTTCGCGGCTGCGACCGATCATCTCGGCCACCTCCTCGGTGGTGTGTCCGCCTCCGTAACCCATCACCAGGGCCAGCGCCTCATCATCGGACAACTCGTCGAGGGCTGCGTACAGGTCGGAGTATTCGACGATGGCTTCGAGACGGCTGTCGGCGACAGGCATGGCCAGGCCCACATCGTCCGATGCCGGGGTTTCGACCATACCCCGCTTGCGCCACCTGGCCAATTCGTGCCTGGCGATGGTGAAGACCCAGGCCTTCGGAAACTCGACCTCGGCACGATTGGGTTTGACGGCCCACTGGAATGCAAGTGCCATGGCCTCGTTGGCCAAGGCGTGGGCGGTACCGGCATCGTGGGTACGCCGGAACATCCAGCCTGCTACGTCGAAGAAATGGCGACGATAGAACTCGGGAAACGCCCACTGCTCGTAAGGGACGGCAGCGAGGAGCTCGGTGTCGGTCATCGAACTCAGGTCTCGAGATCTGCGGGCGTTCCCGCCGGCCCACCGCCTCCTCATCGCTCAGCCCTCCGCCTCTCCGATCGCAGCGACAACACGTTCGGCCTCCGACCGAACTCGCTGAAGTCGTTCCTCGGTCACCGGAAGATCGAGCCCCACCCTGGCGGTCGCCTCGGAACGAAGCACGCCGGTGCTGCGAAAGTCGTCGAGAAGCCGAAGTGTCAGCTCGTAGATCCATGCGGGCGGATCGATTATCGACTCGCGGTCGCGTTCGATGGCGTGCTCGAGCCCTATGGCCATGGCCTCGTTGGCGATGGAATGCGCAATCTCGACATCGCCGACACGCGTCATGACAAAGCCGGCGAGTCCAAAGAAGTGCCGCCGGTAGAACTCCGGAAATGCCCACTGGTCGAGCGGCGCCATGGCGATCAGGTCAAAATCCGACTTGGCCGCGAACTCGCCCTGGTCGGGGCGCGGTTTTCGCTCGAGTCTCTTGGGTGCCCACCTCATGTTCTGTGAGTGTACGCCCAGTGACCGGATGCAGTGCGAATGTGCATTCATCGACCACCAAAGACAGACACAACCTCTACGTGCGACGTCTGCGGGAACAGATCGAGCACGTCTGCCGAAAGCAACTGGAAACCCGCTTGTGCCAACAGCCTGGCATCTCGGGCCAGCGCGCCCGCGTCGCACGAGACCAGCACCACCGACTCGGGCTGCATGTCGGCCACGACCTTGGCCCCTTTGGCTCCCAAACCCGACCTGGGAGGATCGGCGATGACCACCGATGACCGGGCAGGGCGCAAACGCTCGACCTTCGTGGCGATGACTCTCGCCTGCACATCGGAGAGATTGACTCGAGCATCGGCCACCGCCGATCGGTTCGATTCGACCACCAGCCACTCGGCTCGGGGAGCCATCGAAGCCAGGGCCTTGGTGAACACACCAACCCCGCCGTAGAGGTCGGCAACTCGGCTAGAGGCCGCAAGCTCGTTACCGACCCGCTGAGCGATCGTGTCGACCAACAACTCGACTGCGGCCGGCCCCGACTGGAAGAACGCACCCGCCGATAGCCGAAATCGTTGTCCAGCCGCTTGCTCGTAGATCCAGGCGCGCCTGCCGGCGCGAATCTCGTCGGCACCCACAATCGTGACCGAATCTGGCGCATCGATGTGTTCGACAGATGGGTGCACCACGGCCAGCGAAACGCCATCGGCACCGCTATGGCGAACCATGACCTCGTCGGCCCCGCCCCAATCGACCTCGGCGACCCACCCGAGCCCGTCGTGCAGCACGCCACAAGACCCGAACGGCACAACCTCAGCCGATCGGCTCCGCTTGAAGCCGGCACGCCCACCGGTGATCGACAACCGAGCAGAGGTCCGGTAGTGACGGTCTGGAACCGAGCCCGCATGCTCGACCTCGATCGAGGCTCCCACGCTGCGGTCAAGCACCTCGGCGATCAGACCAATCTGGTGTCGGCGCCGGGCGGCCGCTTCGACATGTTGCCAATCGCATCCGCCACAACCCTCTGCCCGGTGGGGGCACCAGGGTTCGACCCGAATCGGCGAGGGCCGAGCGATCTCGACAGCCTCGGCCTCGACGTATCTGCGCTTCTGCGACAGCAGCGAGACGAGCACCATGTCGCCGGGAACTGCACCATCGACGAAGGCGACCCGACCATCGTCGAGCCGCGCCACTCCCCTGCCCCCAACCGCGAACGACTCGACCGCGACAATCGATCCGTCGACGGCGGAGATTGGCTTGTCGGCGGCTCCCGAAGTCACGATCGGGACGATACTGTCCAGCGAACCACCCGTCGTCACAGCAGGATTCCGACCAATGACGCCCCCCGTTCAGATCGTCCCGTCCGTCTTGCCCGCCGACTTCGCCCGGCTTGGCACCGAGTGCATGGCTCTGGCCCAAGCGGGCGTAGACAAGATCCAATGGGATGTCATGGACGGGCATTTCGTGCCGAACCTGAC
>JAGQSP010000424.1:0-4063 GCA_020439485.1 Acidimicrobiales bacterium
GCCGGCCCCGGCGAGCTGTCGGGGGCATCGCCGTCCAGGGGCACGTTCATAGGGCGGCCCGCCGGTCGCAAGCTGTTCGACAGCCTGGCGGTCGATGCCGAGGGCAATGTCAGCATCGCAACACTCAGCACGCCGGGCATCACGACCTTCACGCCTGACGGTGACGAGTTGGCGTTCTTCGCCACCGACGATCCGCTCACGACAAATATCGCGTTCGGCGGCGACGACATGTGCACCGCTTTCATGACGCTGTCGGGCACCGGACGCCTGGTCTCGACCACCTGGGAACGTCCCGGTCTGAAGCTGGCTTTCTAGATGACCCACGGCGCCGAGGACCCACCCCGACTACGCGACGTGCTCAGCCAGCGCGATTTTGCGCTGGTGCTGGGCGCATCATTCGTATCCAACACCGGTCGGTGGATGCAGCAGGTCGTGCTGGGTGTGTTTGCCTGGCACCTGACCGAGAGTTCGACGTTCCTGGGGCTGATCGTGTTCGCCCAGATGGGCCCGATGCTTGCGTTGAGCCTCATCGGTGGAGGGCTGGCCGACTCGCTCGATCGCAAGCGCCTGATCGTGGTCACCCAGGCCTGGCAAGCGCTGTGGGGACTGGTGCTCGCATGGCGTGTCGCGGGCGGCTCGATCTCCAAAGGCGAGCTGATCGCCCTGGTGTTCGTCATCGGTGTCGGCCAGGCGCTTTATGCACCTGCTTTCACCGCGGTGTTGCCCAGCCTGGTTGGCCGAGAGAACCTGTCGGCTGCGATCAGCCTCAACTCGGCTCAGGTGAACGGCAGCCGGGTGGTGGGCCCGGCGTTGGGCGCCTGGTTGGCGTCGCTGTTCGGTGTGTCGACGGTGCTGGTCATCAACGCCGTCACCTACCTGTTCGTCATCGGGGCCATCATCGTGGTGACCATTCCACGCACCGTCATCCAGAACCGCGGGCGCGGCGATCGATACCTCGGCGGCATCAGGCTGGCGCGGATATCGCCCCAGGTGCGAAGACCGCTGTTGACCATGGCCACATTCGCGGCCTTGTGCCTGCCGTTCCTGGGGCAGATGCCCGCGCTGGCCGAGTTGAACCTGGGCGTAGATCCCGAGAGCCAGACCTACGGCCTGTTGTACGCAACGTTCGGCTTTGGGGCGCTCGTGGGCGCAGCCAGCGTGGGCACCGTCTTGGCCGGCGTACCCCAGCCCAAGATCGTCCGTGTGACCCTGGCGTGCTTTTCGGTTTCGTTGGCGCTGCTGGCCACCGTCAGTTCGGCAACGGTTGCCTATCCGGTGTTCTTCGCGGTGGGGTTGTTCTACTTCACCATGCCGGTTGCGCTCAGCACCTTCCTGCAGCATCACCTGGCCGACGAGGTGCGCGGACGGGTGATGGCGCTCTGGACGCTGTCGTTCGGTGGGGTCATCTCGATCTCGAACTCGATCATGGGTTATCTGGTCGACCAAACCTCGGTCAGCACCGTGGTGTATGTGGGCGCGGTGGTGTCGGCCGTGTTGGCCGTGGTGGTTCGACTCGAGTTCGGCGAAGAGGTCGGCGAACAGACCCTGTTGCAGACAAGGCCCAAATCTGTGCGTACAATCAGACAAAGTTCCAATTAGCCGCATTGATTGTCTGCAATCACAAGGAGTGAGGCCATGCCGGCAGCGACGCTCGATCGTGAGAGCCCGATGCCTTTGTGGGCTCAGCTGGAAGCAGACCTCAGGCAGCGCCTCGAAAACGACGAGTTCGCGGAGAGGTTTGCCACCGACGCCGAGTTGGTCGAACAGTACGGGGTCAGTCGCCACACCGTCAGAGAGGCCATCCGGCACCTGAACCGCACGGGCGTGCTGAAGCGCGAGCGAGGCCGCGGCACCGTTGTGAATCGCACCGAGTTCGAGCAGCCGTTGGGGCAGCTGTACAGCCTGTTTCAGTCGATCGAGGCCACCGGTGCTTCCCAGACCAGCCAGGTGCTGAAGCTGACGGTGTGCACCAACACGGTGGCCGCTGCAGCCCTCGATCTCGATGAAGACGCCGAGCTGGTTTATGTCGAACGTCTGCGCCTGGCCGACGACCAACCCCTGGCGCTGGATCGGGCCTGGCTGCCTCGATCGGTAGGCGAGTGCCTGCTGGACGTCGACTTCTCGCGGACTGCGCTCTACGACGAACTCGAGCGCACAGCGGGCGTTCGACCCGACAATGGATGGGAGCGGCTCAGCCCCATCATCCCGTCGGCGGGTGACCGCGAGCTTCTGGGGTTGCGAAAGACCGACGCTGCCTTCCACCTCGAGCGGCTGGGTCTTCACGACGGCACACCCATCGAGTGGCGCGTCACCATCATCCGCGGCGATCGCTATCGGTTCGTCGCCGACTGGTCGGCCGGTTCGGGCGCGGGCCTCACCCTCACCGCCTCCTGAACGACCCAACGATCCACCCGGCCGTCTGGGTAGGGTGACCCAATGTCGGCTTCACCGATCCTCCAGACGTTTGCCCTCGGCGATCAATGGCCCACCATCGACCCGTTCCTGTTCTGCGTTCATCACCTCGACCACTATCCGGCCAGCGACGGACAGATGGGTCCGGCCGCCTCGCTCGAAGGGCGCCAGATCGGTTCTGACTTCAGCTCTCGCGACGGCTGGAGCATGTACCACGGAACCCACGTACCGGGCTTTCCGTCGCATCCCCACCGGGGCTTCGAGACCCTCACCTATGTCAGGCGAGGCCTGGTAGACCACTCGGACTCGCTGGGCGCGGCGGCCAGATATGGGCGTGGAGACGCCCAGTGGCTCACGGCTGGGCGAGGCATCGTGCACTCGGAGATGTTTCCCCTGCTCGACCTGCCCGAGGGCAACACGCTCGAACTGTTCCAGATCTGGGTGAACCTCGCGGCTTCAGACAAGATGGCCGACCCCCACTTCTCGATGTTTTGGGCCGACGACATACCCAAGGTCGAGACGGTCGACGACCAAGGCCGCGCGGCGACCGTCACCGTGGTGGCCGGTTCGGTGGGAGACGCCACGGCGCCAGCCCCGCCGCCCTCTTCGTGGGCGTCGAGAGACGATTCGGATGTGGCTGTTTGGCACGTGGTCCTCGATCCAGGCGCCTCGGTCGATCTGGCCCCCGCCAACCATTTCGACACCCGCAGGGTGGCGTATCTGTTCGAGGGCGGCCACGTGATGTTCGACGGGCATCGCCTCGACCGCTACAGCGGTGCGGTCATCGACTGTTCGCGAGCCTGCCGGGTCGAAGCCGGGGAAGACGCCGTCGAATTGTTGGTTCTGCAGGGGCGGCCCATAGGCGAACCGGTGGCCAGCTATGGCCCGTTCGTCATGAACAACAGGGCCGAGATCCAGCAGGCATTCGACGACTATCAAGCGACGGGGTTCGGGGGCTGGCCGTGGCCCAGTTCAGACCCGGTGCACGGCGCCGACCCCGCCAGGTTCGCCCGCCAGGTCGACTGACGAGCAGGCTGCGTCAGCCCAGCGAGTCGCGCCAGGCCAACAGGGCCTCCACCGTGGCCAGGTCGGGGTCTGGGGCAGAGATGCCGAACACGAACAGGCTCACCCCCAACGACCTGTGTTGTTCGAGTCGCTCGATGTCCGGCTCGCCCGGCGAAGCCGCTGCGGCCGAGCCCGACAGCTCGATGTCGGACAGGTTGCGTCCGACAGCATCGCAGTGCCCTCGCAGCACCGAGAGCTTGTGCTCGAGGGTCTGGGGGTCGGAGAAGCTGTGCCAGATGTCGGCGTGCTGTGCGACGATGCGCAACGTCTTACGCTCGCCTCCGCCACCGATCAAGATCGGGATCTTGCGAGTGGGTGCGGGGTTCAGTTGCTCCCAGCGGCGGCGGATTCGGGGTAGGTCGTCCGACAGCGCATCGAGGCGTCCGCCCGCGGTGCCGAAGCTGTAGCCGTACTGGTCGTAGTCTCGTTCGAACCAACCCGAACCGGTTCCGAATATGAAGCGGCCGGTGCCGCCCTTGGCGCTGATGTGGTCGATGGTCCGTGCCATGTCGGCCTGCAGGTCGGGGTTGCGGTAGCTGTTGCAGTTCACCAGTGGGCCGAATTCGACGCGGCTGGTGGCCTCGGC
>JAGQSP010000424.1:4139-5517 GCA_020439485.1 Acidimicrobiales bacterium
ACGACATCGACGCCCATCGCTTCGAGCTGCAGCACGATCGCCCGAAGCTCGTCGTAGGAAGCGTGTTGCGGAGCTATCTGCACGCCGATCCGGGTGGGTCTGGGAGCTGAAGACATCGAAGTCACCTCGTCTGGAAGGTCTGGGGAAGGCCAGTGCCGCGAAAGGCCGACGGGGTCTCGCCGGTTGTCGCATACATGTACAGGGCGGTCTGGAAGATGGCGTTGAGGGCGGTCATCACGACACTGATCAAAGCGAAGCCGACCACGGCGATGACTATGCCGACGACCAACAGGGCCGTCGACCCGCTGGACACCAGCAGGGCGACGATCACCAGCAGTGGCAAGGCTGCAAGAAATCCGACCAGACCAAAGCCCACGCGGGCGGCGAGATTCTCGCCCCATGTTCGCTTCAACAGCGCTCCGGATCGTTTGACACCGTCGACGGCGCCCAGACCATCGATGACGATCGCCGGGATCACGAGGAAGGTGACAACCTCCCAAGCGGCGCCGGCGATGCCCGTGACGATTCTGCCGAGGGCGCCCGACCGCTCGCGGATCGCCTGCAGGACGAGCCCCACGGTGGCGGTTATCAGCGCCCACGGCACCAGGCCGCCCAGGCGGCTGACGGCGGTGGAGATGGCACTGGACACAGTGGGGTCACCGCCGGTCATGCGGTCGTGGGCTGCTCCGACCAGGGCGCCGTTGAAAAAGACGGCGATGATGCTCATGCCCAAAGCCGCCAGCAGACCGATGAAGGCAAGGCCCGGACTGACCGAGTCGTCTGCTGATGTGGTGTCGAGCATTGCGAAAGCGGGAACGGCCAGAACTGCCAACAGCACCAGCGACGCCACCATCGACAGAACCGGTATCCACAACAGCTCGCGGTCCTGCATCAGAACCCGCCAAGAGACCTTGGCCAGTTCGAGGGTGTTCCTGATGCGTCCCATTGCTGCTCCGTCTGCCGCTGCTGCTAGAGGCCAGACGCTACCGTGACGCGGCGCGCGTTGGGCCTACCCGCAACTGGTAAGCGGCTCGGCGGGAGGCCGACCATCGATGAGGGTGCTGTCGACCAGCTCTTTGACGCAGTCGTTGTTGGGATAAACGGTGTGCTCGGGGTGGGTCACCTCGATCAGGCGACCGTCGGCCAACGTGTCGAAGGCCAGCTCCTCGGATTCGGTGAACGGTGTCACTGGGTCGTCGTGGTTGCCCACTACCACGATCGTGACGTCACCACCGTCGAGGGCGACAGGGCTGGGAGCGGGAGCTATCGAGTCGAGGAACGGGCACTGGTCGAACGCGATGGTGTCCATTGCGGCCAGCAACGGAAGATCGGCGGCCACCCGCTCGCCGAGGGCGATCGTGTCATCGAGGCGTTCGGC
>JAGQSP010000425.1 GCA_020439485.1 Acidimicrobiales bacterium
CTGATCGTGTCGGCAGACGGTGATCGTTACGCGGTGCCACAGGTGAGCCTGCAAGAGTTGGTTCGCATCGAGAAGGGCGATCCCGAGCACCGCATCGAGATGGTGCACGGCACTCCGGTCTATCGCCTGCGCGGTCGGTTGCTGCCAATCGTCGACCTGCGCTCGAACCTGGGCCTCGCTTCGGCCGAGGAAAGCGACTCGATCAACATCGTCGTGTTGCAAAGCGACGAGCGCCTGTTCGGGCTGATCGTCGACAGCATCGAGGACACAGAGGAAATCGTCGTAAAGCCGCTGGAGCGCCAGATCAAGGACCTCGACCTCTTCGCCGGCGCAACCATCATGGGCGACGGCAAGGTGGCCCTGATCCTCGACGTGCACGGCATCGCAGCCGCTTCGAACCTCGTTGGCCCCGGATCGAACACCACCTGGCTCAGCGAAGAAGAGGATGCACTCTCGGCCGAATACGACGAGCGTGCCCTGCTGATAGTGGAGCTTGCAGACGAATCGACGGTCGGTCTTCCTCTCGACCAGGTCGATCGGCTCGAGAGCTTCTCGCCCGACCGAATCGAACGCTCGGACGGCAGGCCTGTGGTGCAGTACCGCGGCGGAATCATGCGCCTCATCGATGTGGGCCCGACCCTCGGCATCTGCCACGGAGCCGTCGACGGGGGCATCGAGTCGAACGTCGTGGTGTGCAGCCAGGGCGGGACACTTGCCGGGCTTGTGGTGGGTCGAATCCGCGACATCGTGCTCGATCCCGAAATGCACGATGAGGACGGCCAGCAGCGAGCGGTTGTCGGGGGCAAGGTCATCGATGTCGCCGAGCCGCGACGGATCATGTCGATGGCCGGGATGGTCGTCACCGAAGACGCCAACGAGTTGATTGGGGTGTATTGATGCACGAGACGGCTAATCAAGCCATGCAGCTGTGCACGTTCAGGGTGGGCGAGCTGCTGCTCGGCATCAACGTTCTGGATGTCCAAGAGGTGCTGCGCGAACAGGCGATCACGCGGGTGCCTCACTCGCATTCGTCGATCAGCGGGTTGATCAACCTGCGAGGTCGAATCGCCACCGCCATCGACCTAGGTAGGCGGCTGGAAGCCGCAACCTCCGGCGAGGCGTCGATACACGTGGTCGTTCGGTCGGGAGGCAGCGTTGCCAGCCTGATCGTCGACTCGATCGGTGAGGTGATAGAGGTCGACGGCTCGACCTATGAACCGCCGCCCGAGACGATGCTGGGACCGGCGCGCGATCTCATTCTGGGTGCCTACAAGCTCGAGAACGAGTTGCTGTTGATTCCCGACGTCGAGCGTGTGGTGACGATGCCGTCGGCAGCGGTGGAGGTTGTGGCATGAAAGCAGTAGTCGTTGACGACTCCAGGGTGGCTCGCCGCCGGGTGTCGTCGATAATGGGCGAGCTGGGCTTCGAAGTGATCGAAGCCGAGCACGGCCAGGATGCGTTGGACCAGATGGACCCGGCCGATCCGCCCACGGCGATCGTCGCCGACTGGAACATGCCGGTGATGGACGGTGTCGAGCTGGCCAAGGCCGTCCGCTCCTCGCCCGCATTCAAGAACGTTCCGTTCTTGATGATCAGCAGCGAGGCCGACCCCAGGCGGGTGGCCAAAGCCATCCTCGCGGGCGTCGACGAGTATTTGTTCAAGCCGATCGACCGGACCATGGTCGAGGATCGGCTGGCCGTGATGGGCGTCTACACGGCGGTCGAAGTATGAGCGACGAGACCAAGATTCTGATCGTCGACGACTCGGCCGTGGCCCGAGGCATGCTGACCTCGATCTTCGAGGGCGAGACTGACTTCACCGTGGTTGGTACTGCGTCCAACGGTGAGATCGGCCTGCGCAAGGTCGACGAGCTGCAGCCCGACATCGTGGTGCTCGATATCGAGATGCCGGTGATGGACGGCCTCACGGCCCTCGAGACGTTGAAAACCCGTCACCCGCGACTGCCGGTGATCATGTTCTCGACCCTGACAGAACGCGGAGCTGCGGCAACGGTTCAGGCGCTGTCGCGCGGCGCCTGGGACTACGCAGCCAAGCCCGGTCAGACAACCAGCCTTGCAGCGGCCAGAGAGGCCGTCCGGCAAGAGCTGGTGGCCAAGGCCAGGGCCATCGCCGGCAAGATCGGCAAGGGTGGCGCAGCCCGCGGGCTTGCGTCGAGGCCTTCGGCCCGTCCGGCCCCTGCCCGGTCGGTGCCGTCGCGTCACACGACGTCGACCATCGACGCTGTCGTGCTGGGAAGCTCCACCGGCGGCCCGGTGGCGCTCGAGACGGTTCTCAGCGCAATCAAGACACCGCTTCGGGTGCCCCTGTTCGTCGTGCAACACATGCCACCGAAGTTCACCGAGGCCCTCGCCGATCGGCTCGACCGCAAGACCGCCTCGCGGGTGGTCGAGGGTGCACACGGGATGCGGGCCGAGCCCGGAACCGTTTACATCGCACCAGGAGGGCGTCACATGGTGATCAACAACCGAGGGGCGATGCCCACGGTCGAGATCATCGACACCCCGCCGGTCAACTCGTGCCGGCCCTCGGTCGACGTGATGTTCGAGTCGGCGATAAAGGTCTACGGCGCTCACATGTTGGGCGTGATGCTGACCGGCATGGGCGCCGACGGGGCCAAGGCCGCAGCCAACATGGCCAAGCTGGGAAGCCCTTTCCTGGCCCAGGACGAAGCAACCAGCATCGTTTGGGGAATGCCAGGCGCCGTCGTCGATGCGGGTTCGGCCAGCGAGGTGCTCCCGCTCGAATCGATAGGGCCTCGCATAGCCGAGATCGTGTTTCGCTCGACCCCGTCTCGGGGACGCGGAACTACGACCGGTCATGAAAAGGTGGTGGCGCAGTCATGACCACGAAGACCGACGCTCCGTCGATCGGTCCGGCCGAGATCGACTTCGTCACCAAGTTGGTGGCGACCAAGATCGGGGTTCAGCTCGAGGGCAAGGACTACCTGATCGAGAGCCGGCTGGC
>JAGQSP010000426.1 GCA_020439485.1 Acidimicrobiales bacterium
TCTTCGGCCCGCTGATACAGCAGGTCCAGGTGATGTCGGCCGCCTCGGCCCTGGGAGCGCCGATGGTGCACTACGCCCGATGCTTGGCTGCGGCCGGTCTGAAGGGCACTGCGATACACGAGCTGAGCAGGTTTGTGTCTCATTCCAGCGCAAGCACTGAGCCCGCCCAGATGGCACGGGCGGTCATGGCGGTGACCCTCGCCGAGTTGACGGGTGACCACGAGCGAGTCGAGCCGATTCTCGGGCGTCTCGAGAGGTCGCCATTCACATCGGTGCGTCAGCAGTTGGCGGCGGCGCGGGCCGCGCTCGCATTCAACCAAGGGCACCTCGAACATGCCGGCGAGTGCCTTGACCTGCTCGAGTCGGCCGGCAAGAACGGCCAGCGGCCGAAATCGGCCCGCGTGATCCTGTGGCGTGCGCGTTTGGCGCGCCAGCTCGGCGAGTTCGACGACGCCCTGGCGATTCTCGACGAGCTGCCGCGGGGAACATTGGGCGAACGCCGCGCCGCCGGCGCCCTTCGAGCCGACCTGCTGGTGAGGGTGGGGCGCCACGATGCTGCGGTTCAGCTACTGCACGGCATGATGCTGCGACCAGCTGCGGGCGCCTATCCCGAACTCGAATTGGCCAGCCTGCATCTGGCCGAAGCACAGGGCCGCGATCTGGACGCCACGGCCTCGCTCGACCGCGCATGGTCTGAGCTGGCCCGCAGCTACGCACCGCTCGACCCGTTGCTGGACGCCGTCAACCCCGCCCCCGAGGTCGCCGAGATTGCCGCCAGGCGGCGAGCGCAGTCGGCAGACGGCACGCGGCTGGTGGCATTCGATGCCCGAGGCTCCGAGCATCTGATCGCCGTCGAGGCTGCGGCAGGGCTGCCGACCGACCAGCGACGCGCCGCCGTAGCGCTGGCGGTGCGGGCCGCTCGCGCGCTCGACGCCGAACTAGACCCACGGCTGGTGGCGAGGGTCTTCGGGGTCAGCGAATCGACGGCAAGGCGCGACCTGGCCGCCACCGGAGCCGCCCAGCAAAGGCGGTGACGGCTCGCCGCAAAAGGTCACCCAACGTTGAGAGATTCTTGAGAGATGACTCACCCAAACTGAGCGGGCGCCATCAACAACTCCGGCGCACAACCGTTGTCGATGGCGGAGCACAGGACCGGTGGACGTCGACAATTCAGCGGGCACGACGGCGCCCGGGTGCCCGTGAACCGCACCCGGAGCGCCGAAGGCCCTGGCGGTTCTTTCGCGTTACGCGGTGCCTAGGGTCTTGGCCTCAGCGTTGCCAAGCGTTCGACGGCCTCGGTCAGCACCTCAGGTCGTTTGCAGAACGTGAAGCGCACCAACGACCGACCTTCGTCGACATTGTCGTAGAAGACCTGGGTGGGTATGGCGACCACGCCGGCCCGCTGGGGCAACTCGAGACAGAACTCGACCCCGTCGGTGCCCCCGAGAGGCCCGATATCGGTGTTGACGAAGTAGGTCCCCTGGGGCACGAACACCTCGAAGCCGGCGGCGTCGAGGCCGTTGCACAGCAGATCTCGCTTGGCTGCCATGTCGGCAGCGAAACGGCTGTAGTAGTCGTCTTCGAGGTCCAGTGCCACCGCCATCGCCATCTGGAAGGCGGGCCCACTGACGAATGTGAGAAACTGCTTCGCAGTGCGGATCGCGGTGATCAGGTCGGGTCGGGCGCAGATCCAGCCGATCTTCCAGCCGGTGAAGCTGAACGTCTTGCCGCCCGAGCTCACCACGATGGTGCGGTCTCTCATGCCGGGCAGGGTTGCCAACGGAACGTGCTGGCCCTCGAACACCAGGTGTTCGTAGACCTCGTCGGTCACGGCCAACAGGTCGTGCTCGATGCACAGCGCAGCGATCTGCTCGAGCTCGTCGAGTGCAAACACCTTCCCAGTCGGATTGTGGGGGGTGTTCAACAGCAACAAGCGGGTCTTCGGGGTTATCTGGCGCGCCAGTTCATCGATGTCGAAGTGATAGTGGGGTGGTCGAAGGGTGACTACGCGCTTGAAGCCTCCGGCCATGGAAATCGACGCTCCATAGCTGTCGTACCAGGGCTCGAAGGTGATGACCTCGTCGCCCACCTCGAGCAACGACAACATCACCGCGGCAAGCGCTTCGGTGGCTCCGGTGGTGACCTGCACCTCGGTGTCGGCGTTGTAGTCGAGGTCGTAGAAACGCTTCTGGTGCCGCGCTATTGCGTGTCTCAGCTCGGCGACACCCGGCATGGGCGGATACTGGTTGTGGCCGGCACGCATGGCCGCAATCGCAGCCTCGAGTACCTCGGCAGGCCCATCGGTGTCGGGGAAGCCCTGGCCCAGGTTCACCGCGCCGGTCTGGGCGGCAAGGGCCGACATCTGGGTGAAGATCGTGGTGCCGAAGCCCTGCAGGCGGGCGTTCAGGTTGGGAACTCGATGTGACACGAATGCAGAGGCTACGCCCGACGCCAGCGCGCGACCGCCATCGCGTCGGTGCCATGATCCTGCGGCAGCAGCAGACCACCGTGGTGGGTGCCCTCGAGTGGTCGCCACCGATCTGGCCACACCAGCGGGTCGGGCTCGAACCGCTCATCGGCGAAAGCACCGACGACATCGGAGGTCTCGGCTCGGGTCATCGTGCACACCGCGTAAATCAGGGTGCCGCCCGGTTTCACCAGTTCGGCGGCCGAGCCGAGCAGGCGGCTCTGGACCCTGGCCAGTCGGTCTACATCGCGCGCCTTGATCTTCCAGCGAGCGTCGGAGCGTCGGCCCAACGCACCCAGGCCGCTACAGGGTGCATCTACCACCACCCGGTCGAACGAAGCTGCCGGGAACGGTGCCGACCCGGCATCGGCACGAACCACCAGCACACGGCCTTGGCCAAAACGGTGTGCGGTTTCGGCCAGCACGTCGATGCGGTGTGATGCGATCTCGGCGGCTATCACCGTTGCGCCCCCAAGCGCCAGACCCGTCGACTTTCCGCCCGGCGCAGCGCACAGATCGGCTACCAGATCACCGGTCTGAGCGGCCACCTCGTCGACGACCCACCTGGAGGCCAGTCCCTGAACGAATCCGTCTGGTCTGGGGGCAGGCGTCTCGGGGTCGTTCATCGCACGAAGTGCCCCGTCGGCATCCGCGCCGAGGTCGTTGGTCAAACGATCGACGATCCAGTCCGGGTACGACAGCTCGACCGCTGCCGAGGGCCAAGACTTCGTAACCCCTGCATCGGCAACCCTCCTCAACACGGCGTTGACGAACCCACGGGCCCGGCGCGGTGCGATCTCGACGGTGGCATCCACGGCCGCATGCGGAGGCGTCTGCAGCCACAGCAGCTGGTAGGTCCCCAAACGCAGCACCTGGCGCACGACCTCGTCGGGCTTGCGATCGAGGTGTGCGTCGATCAGGTGGTCGCACGCCCGACGCATTCGGGTGACCCCCTGCACCAGGTTGGTGACGAATGCGCGATCGCGCTTGTCGAGCTCGGCGGTGGCCAGCAGCTGCGCCAGCACGGGACCCGAACGCTGGCCGGCCTCGATCTGCATCAGGGCCGTCAAAGCCATGGCCCTGGCGTTCTGCTCGCTCACGATCCCAGACGATCGTCCGGGCCGGGACGGGCCCCGTTCAGCCACGCGCGGGCCGGGGTTCGACCCTTGCCTTCGGGCTGGACCTCCACCAGCTCGAGTCCGCCGGCACCCGTGGCCACGGTGACACCGACGAGACCTCCGGGCGCGGTGGCGCCGAGGTCGGGCGAATCGGCCAGCTGTGCACGGTGCACCAGAAGCCGCTTGCCGCGCCACGTAGTCCAAGCCCCACCGATGCGAACCACTCGCTCGAGCTCGTTCGCCGGACGGTTCCAATCGAGGAAGCGGTCTTGGGGCCCCAGCTTGTCGGCAAACGTCACCTCACCCGACTGCGGC
>JAGQSP010000427.1 GCA_020439485.1 Acidimicrobiales bacterium
ACCCGGTGCACCACCCGAGCTACATCGACTTCTTCGAGGAGGTGCTGGCCGACAGCACCGACCCCGAGGTCATCGAGGCCAAGTACGAGAAGCGCTATGCAGAAGACGAGTGGTATCGCCATCTGTACCGCACCAGCTACGCCTACCACGGCGTGCACCCGTTCTACATGTGGTACTGGACCGCGCACGCCCTCGAACACCTGAGCCAGGTCATCATCGTCGGCGGCGAACGGCGAGCCGTGCAGCGTCTGGGTTTCCGGGCTGCGACCACCATGAACGATGCTCTCGAGATGGCGTCCGAAACCGTGGGACGCCAGCCGACGCTGACACACGTCCACAATCCGCCTCTGCTGATGGCAGACGTGGTCTGAGCGGCGGGTTCCAGTGGCCACCCTCAGCAAGAACACCGATCTCAACAAGACCAAGGCCGTCAAACACCTGTGGAAGACGGGCCGGCGTGCCGCATCGCTGCCTCGCCAAGCCGCGGTCAAGACCCAGTTCCCCTTGCGCTCTGCTCCGACCCCTCACGGGGTCGACCCTCTGCCGTCCAAGGTCGGGGCCAACTACGACACCGAGTGGGCCCGCCGCCCAGGGGCTCGCCTGACCCGCCGGGTGTTCCTGAATACGGTCTGGGAACCGGTCATCACCTACTACGCCGAGCCGACGGTCCGAAACGCAGACCGCCTGAAGGCCCTGGGTGGGTCTGGCGCAATCTTCGCCTCCAACCACCACAGCCACGCCGACACGATCGTCATGATGACGGCCCTTCCCAAGCCGTGGCGCAACCGGCTGTTCATTGGAGGTGCGGCCGACTATTTCTTCACCTCGCGGCCAACCAGCGTGCTTTCGGCGCTGTTCATAGGCGCGGTGCCGATCTCGCGCACGGGCATCAGCCGCCGCACCATCGAACAACCCATCAAGCTGCTGAAGAAAGACTGGTCGATGGTGATCTACCCCGAGGGGGGTCGTTCCCAAGACGGTTGGGCTCAGGACTTCAAGGCCGGCGTCGCCTTCTTGTCCAAGCAGTCTGGTGCGCCGGTGGTGCCGGTTCACATCGATGGCACCGGTTCGGTCATGCCCAAGGGCCAGAACTGGCCCACCAGGGCCAAGGTGTCGGTGAACTTCGGCCAGCCGATGCACATGCTCGAGGGCGAGACCAACCAGCAGTTCACCGACCGCATCGAGGCCGCCATCGCCCTGCTGGCCGACGAGAACGAAACAGACTGGTGGACCGCCCGCCTGCGCCAGGCTCAGGGCCAGACCCCAAGCCTGCAGGGCCCCGAGGTTTCGCCATGGCGCCGCAAGTGGGCCACCAAGAGCCGTCGCCGCGTGCACGCTCCTTCGATGCGCCGCAAACGCTGGCCCTTCGTCTGAGCGGCAGGATCTGACCACCTAGATGAACCAGCCGCTCATTACCGCCCGCTCGCTCGTCAAGCGTTTCGGCAGCTTCGTGGCCGTCGACGGGATCGACATCGACGTGCAACCCGGCGAGGCGTTCGGTTTCCTCGGACCAAACGGGGCCGGCAAGACATCGACCATGCGCATGATCGGTTGTGTCTCGGCGGTCAGCGACGGCACCCTGCGCATCTTCGGCCTGGACCCGGCCAAGGACGGACGCCAGATCCGCTCACGAATCGGGGTGGTTCCCCAGCTCGACCAGCTCGACGCCGAGCTGACGGTCGAGGAGAACCTGGTCATCTACGCCAGATACTTCGACATCTCCAAGGCCGAGGCGCGCCGCCGGGCCGTCGACCTGCTCGAGTTCGTGCAACTGACCGAGAAGTCGGGCGAGAAGGTCGATCATCTGTCGGGCGGCCAGAAGCGTCGGGTCAGCATCGCCCGCTCGCTCATCAGCGAGCCCGAGCTGTTGTTGCTGGATGAGCCGACCACCGGCCTCGACCCCCAGGCCAGACACGTCCTGTGGGATCGCCTGTACCGGTTGAAAGACCGCGGCGCCACGCTGGTGCTGACCACCCACTTCATGGACGAGGCCGAGCAACTGTGCGACCGCCTGGTCGTCATGGACCGCGGCAAGATCGTCGCCGAAGGTTCGCCGCGCGAGCTGATCGCGACCTACTCGACCCGCGAGGTCCTCGAGATGCGATTCGGCCGCACCCGAGACAGCGCGGTCCTCGAACAGATTCACCAGCTTGGTGAACGGGTCGAAGAACTGCCCGACCGCGTGCTGGTCTATGCCGCCGACGGCGAGGCTGCACTGGCCGCTTTGCGCGGCCGCAATGTCGTGCCCGACAGCGCACTGGTGCGCCGCAGCAGCCTCGAGGACGTGTTCTTGCGCCTCACCGGCCGCTCGCTGGCCGAATGACCCCGGCTCTGCGAGTCGCCTATCGCGACCTGGTCATCTACCGGCGCATCTGGCGCGCCAACCTGGTCGGAGCCGTGTTCCAGCCGCTGATGTATCTGCTGGGTGTGGGCTTGGGCGTCGGGTCGCTGGTCGACAGTGGTCCCGGTTCGGACGCCGCCCTGGGCGGGGTCTCGTATCTGGCGTTCTACGCGTCGGCGGTCATGGCCACCACCGCCATGTTCACGTCCAGCCAAGAGTCGCTGTGGCCGGCGATGGACGGCTTCAAGTGGTCGAACGCCTACCGGGCCATGGTCGCCACACCACTCGAACCATCTGACGTCGCCGTCGGCCTGGGGGCATATCACGCAGCGCGTGCAGCCATCGGAGCGATCGGTGTAGCGCTGGTCTTGCTGTTGTTCGACGACACCAGGTCGCTTGGCCTGCTGGCAGCGGTGCCCGCCGCCGTGCTCACCGGCCTGGCCTTTGCCATGCCGCTGACCGCATGGACATCCACCCGCGACACCGACACTTCGTTTCCGGCCATCATGCGGTTCGTCATATTGCCCATGTTCTTGTTCGGCGGCGTCTTCTACCCCATCGAGCAGCTCCCAGGCTGGCTGCAGCCCGTGGCCTGGGTCACCCCGCTTTGGCACGGCGTCGAGTTGTGCCGTGGGGCGACGCTGGGCACTTGGACCATGCCCTCAGCGCTGGTGCACCTGGGTGTCCTGCTGGCCTTTGCCGGTGGCGGCACCTTCATCGCCACCCGCACGTTCACCCGGGCCCTGCGACCATGACCGCCAGGATCGTGCCGGCGGTGTTGCTCGACGTACGTCGTCCACAGCGGCTCATCGAGCGCAGCACCATGGTCTACAGGCGCTCGCCGCTCATCATCCTCAGCGGCTTCTTCGAGCCGATGTTCTACCTGTTGTCGATGCGTGTGGGCCTCAGCAGCCTCATCGGTGGCGTCGAGGTCGCAGGCAAGCTGGTGCCATACGCCGAGTTCGTCGCCCCCGGCCTGATGGCGTCGGCCGCGATGAACGGGGCGATCTACGACTCGACCATGAACGTCTTCCACAAGTGGAAACACGCCAAGCTCTACGACTCGCTGCTTGCGACACCGCTCAGCGCGGGCGATGTCGCGGTGGGCGAGATCGGGTGGGCGGTGCTGCGCGGCCTCATGTACTCGACCGCTTTCCTGGCCACGATGCTTGCGCTGGGCATGGTGGGTTCACCGTGGATGGTCCTGTCGATTCCCGTGTGCGTACTGATCGGCGCTGCGTTCGCTTCGATGGGCATGGCGCTCACCACGTTCATGCGCTCGTGGGCCGATTTCGAGTACGTGCCGGCCGCCACCCTGCCGCTGTTCTTGTTCTCGGCGACCTTCTATCCGGTGTCGGCATATGGCGACTGGAGCTGGGTTGTGCAGCTCAGCCCGCTCTACCACGGCGTCGAGATGATCAGGGCAGCCAACGCCGGGGTGCTCGAGCCCGTGCTGCTGGCCCATGCCGCCGTGCTGGTCGGTCTCGCTCTGGCCGGGGTGACGGTTACCGCCCAACGGATCGAACGCCTTCTGCTCAGCTAGCCGGGGGCGGCGCAAAGTCTGCAACGCGGCGCCAAAGCGAATAACGTCGCTGCGTCGCGCAGCACTCAGATCGGATCTCCAACATGACCATCGTCGACCCAGCCCTGCTCGGACAAATCCGATATCGCTGCATCGGCCCAACCCGCGGCGGACGTGTAGTGGCCGTCGCCGCGTCCCCAACCGAGCAGGCGGTGTTCTACTTCGGCGGTGCCGCAGGCGGGGTATGGAAGACCGACGACGCCGGGCTGTACTGGCAGAACGTCACCGATGGCTTCCTCACATCGGCCTCCATCGGCGCCCTGGCGGTGGCACCCAGCGACGGCAATGTCATCTATGCCGGCACCGGCGAGGCCACCATCCGCATCGACGTCAGCCACGGCGACGGCGTATATCGCTCCACCGACGCCGGCCGGTCGTGGGCCCACGTGGGTCTGCCCCAGTCGCGACACATAGGCGCCATAGCCGTCGATCCCACCGACGCCGACACCGTGTTCGTCGCCGCTCTGGGACACATGTCGAAGGACAACCCCGAACGCGGCCTCTATCGCTCTACCGACGGCGGCGACACGTGGGAACTCGTGTTGCACGTTGCCGACAACGCCGGGGCCGTCGACGTGTCGATCGACTCGCTCAACCCGCGCATCGTCTATGCCACCACGTGGCAGACGAGGCGCACCTTCTGGTCCATCGACAGCGGTGGGCCCGGGTGCGGCCTGTGGCGCTCGCTCGACGGCGGCACCACCTGGCAGAACCTGTCGGCCAACAAGGGCATGGCAACCGGTGTTCTGGGCAAGATCGGCGTTGCGGCATCGCCGGCCCAAGCCGGGCGTGTGTGGGC
>JAGQSP010000428.1 GCA_020439485.1 Acidimicrobiales bacterium
TCTGGCCGGTCGTAGTGTGCAGATCTGGTCGACAAGGTAGGCCTTGGGGACGACCCTGAGATTGTCGAAGCTCGCAACGCAGTCGGTTGGCATGCCATCGTCGGTTCCGAGCCTTAGCTCGGTCGGGATTCCCCTGATCGTGCGGGTCACGGGTGCGGCGAGGACGCTGTTCAGGACCGGGATGGCGGCGGAGCGGGTCATGATGAGGAACGGGCGGCGACCGACGCCCTCGATCTCGCCCCACCAGATCTGCCCTCGATCAAGAGTCGTCACCAGGGCTCGTCGAGGATTGCTTCGCGCAAAGATGCGAGCGCGGCGTTCTCTTCGGTCTCGGTTGGTGGTTGCCGTGTGTAGCCGTCGACGACGGCTCGGTCGGTCTGACGTTGGAGTTCGAGTTTCATGATGGCTTCGATGCCGGCTCGGACAGCGGCGGCTCGGCTTTCGTAGGCTCCGCTCTTGACGAGCGCGTCGAGGTCCGAGAGGAGCGTCTCGGGTAGTCGTACAGCGATCTGTTCGGTGGCCACGTGAGCAGCATACCGTGGCGGGATGCGGAGCGGTATGCGATCCAGTGAGGAGCGGGTGTCGAGCTGGACCGATCGCTGGCAGGGACTCGGGACCGGAGGCACGGCGCTGGGTAGCCCTGACCTGATGGTGCAGGGCAAGAAATTCAGCGACACGGTCATCACCGGAGACCAACAGAGTTCGAAATCCTCCTCCCACCTGCCGCGACGCAATCGCGGCAGGCTCACCCTTACCCTCTCGCCGGTCCGTTGCGTGGCCGACGCCGCCGCCATCACGAGAACTGTTGGGTGCTGCGCAACATAGCGGTGGTTTCGTGCATCGTTGAGAGTGGATGGACTGGACGCCTGCGCCTTCTGGTCAGCTCGACGAGGCTGAGGGAATCACTTCGCTGTTTGCGGCGGAGCGACCTGCCATGCTGCGGATGGCGACGTTGATGGTCGGCTCGGCGGCCATCGCCGAGGAGGTCGTTCAGGACGCGTTCGTGGTCGTCAGCCGGCGGTGGTCGTCGTTGGAGCGTCCGGGCGCGTATCTGCGGACGACCGTCGTGAACGGCTGTGCTCAGGTGCTGCGACGCCGGGATGCGGAGGGCAGGGCACTTGCGGCGCGCACGCGCTCAGGCGACGTCGAGCTGCCCTACCGGCTGATCGAGCTGCGAGATGCTCTAGAGCGGTTGAGCGAGCGGCAACGGATCGTGGTCGTGCTTCGGTACTTCGTCGACATCCCTGACGACGAGATCGCCGAGGTGCTCGGCGTTCGGCCCTCGACGGTGCGTTCGCTGGCCCGCCGCGCGTTGAAGGTGTTGAGAAAGGAGCTGGAATGACCGGTCTCGAGGAGCGCCTGCGGACCGATCTCCCCGCGCTGGCGGACGCGATGCTGAGCGACGAGTCGCCACGACTCGTCGACGGAGGCGGCGAGCCGGTGGTTGGGCGGTCCGAACCGCCCGATAGCCGCTGGGTGTCACGTCGAGCGGTGCTCGTCGCCGCTGTCGTGGCCGCCGGCGGGGTCATCGCGTTCGGGACCGATCTCTTCTGGTCCCGAGAGCCGGCAACGCAGGTGAATGTTGTGGGTTGGCCTGCGCCGGACGGCTTCGGATCTTGGGCGCCGATGGCGGAGGCCCCGATCGAACCGCGTCCCTACGCAGCGGCGGCCTGGACTGGCACGAGGGCGGTCTTCTGGGCCGGCTCCAGCTTGAGCCGGGGCTTCGCCTACACCGATGGGGCGCTCTACGACCCAGCGACCGACAACTGGGAGCCAATGGCCGTACCTGGTTGGGGTCACCCCGGGCTGACATCGGCGTTCTTCGATGGAGAGCTCTATGTGCTCGCCAAGGGCGGCGGTACCCGGTTCGACCCAATCGTGGGGGAGTGGTTCGACCTGCCGCCAGTCGAGGGCATGTTTCTGGCCGCAACCGTCGCGACCGACGACGGGATCTGGGGGCTCGGCCCGGCAGATCTGAACCCGGTCGGCCAGCCCGATCTCGCGATTGCCCGCTACCAACCCGAGGACGACACCTGGGTCTACGGGCCGACGTGGGAGGGTACCGACGACCAGGCCTCGATCATCGCTGGTCTTTCTCGCCTGGAGTCGACTGCGTTGTGG
>JAGQSP010000429.1 GCA_020439485.1 Acidimicrobiales bacterium
GCCAATCGGCGTGATGTGGCCTGGGCCAATGTCGCTAAAGTGCCGGGCATGAGCGAAACGGGTACTTATCGCGTCAAGCGGGGTCTGGCCGACATGCTGAAGGGTGGCGTCATCATGGACGTCGTCGACCCCGAGCAGGCGAAAATCGCCGAGGATGCCGGCGCAGTTGCCGTCATGGCCCTCGAGCGGGTTCCTTCCGACATCCGCCGCGACGGTGGCGTGGCCCGCATGAGCGACCCCGAGATGATTCAGGGCATTCAGCAGGCGGTCACGATCCCGGTGATGGCCAAGGTGCGCATCGGTCATTTCGCCGAGGCCCAGGTGTTGCAGTCGCTCGATGTCGACTACATCGACGAGTCCGAGGTTCTGACCCCCGCCGACGAGGCCCATCACGTCGACAAGTGGAACTTCACGGTTCCGTTCGTGTGCGGTGCCACCAATCTGGGTGAGGCGCTGCGCCGCATCTCCGAGGGTGCCTGCATGATCCGCTCCAAGGGCGAGGCCGGCACGGGCAACGTGGTCGAGGCGGTTCGCCATCTGCGCTCGATCCTCGGCGACATGCGCAAGATCACGCAGGCCGATTCGGCCGAGTTGTACGACTGGGCCAAGAAGCTTCAGGCGCCTCATGGCCTCATCGAGGAGATCGCCGAGACCGGCAAGCTGCCGGTTCCGTTGTTCTGTGCCGGCGGTCTGGCCACTCCGGCCGATGCGTCGCTGGTGATGCAGCTGGGTGCTGAGGCTGTGTTCGTCGGTTCGGGCATCTTCAAGAGCGACGATCCGGCACGTCGGGCCAAGGCCATCGTCGAGGCAACTACGCACTACGACGATCCGGCCATCATCGCCAAGGTCAGCACTGGTTTGGGCAGCGCCATGCCGGGCCTCGAAATCGGCAAGCTCGAAACCCGCTTCGACGAGCGAGGCTGGTGACCGAGCCGCCAAGAGGGTCTGCGGCGAGACGAAGGCTCGCAGCGGGCCCGTGGCCCGAGCGGCCCGTTGGCCGCAGGCCAACAGGAGCGGAAGGTGGTCTCTAGGTGACGAGACCCAATTCGGCGAGTCGGGCGCTGACAGTTGCGGTTCTCGGCTTGCAGGGAGCGGCGCGCGAGCATCGTCAGATGGTTGCATCGCTCGGCCACGAAGCGGTCGATGTGCGGCGTCCGGCGCAGCTCGAGGGTGCTGATGCCCTGATCTTGCCCGGAGGCGAGTCGACCACCATGTCGATGCTGCTCGAGTCGAGCGGCCTGTTCGACCCGATCGCAGAATTCGTGGCCTCGGGTGCGCCGGTGTTCGGCACCTGCGCGGGCATGATCTTGTTGGCCGACCAGGTGCTCGACGGGCGTCCCGACCAGCGCTCGTTCGGTGCGCTGCGGCTGTCGGTGAAGCGAAACGGGTTCGGACGCCAGACCGCCAGTTTCGAGGCCGATCTGGACGTAAAGGGCCTCGACTCGCCCTTTCGGGCGGTGTTCATCCGCGCCCCTCTGGTCACCGAGGTCGGCTCCGACGTCGATGTGTTGGCCACGGTCACCGGCGATGACGGCGCTCAGTATCCGGCCTTGTGTCGCAAGGGGCCGATCATGGTCAGTGCGTTCCACCCCGAGCTCACCGACGACGCCCGTCTCCACGAACTGTGGCTTGCATCGGTCTGAACCGCCTCCTTTACAAACACCGGTGTTCAGGCGGCGTCAGAGGCCGCGTATACACCGGTGCTCGGGGTCGATACCGATCGGCGCGGCGGGCTGGCAGAATGGTGCGCTGACGAAGGCGAGGTCAACACGTGTCCGGACATTCCAAATGGGCGACGATCAAGCACAAGAAGGGCGCGGCTGACAAGGCGCGCGGCAAGCTGTTCGCCAAGCTCATCCGGCAGGTCGAGGTAGCGGCTCGCGAAGGTGGCGGTGAGCTCGAGTCCAACGCCACCCTGCGCACCATGTACCAAAAGGCGCGCGACAACAGCGTGCCGCTGGACACCATCGAGCGGGCCATCAAGCGTGGCACCGGCGAACTCGAGGGTGTCACCTACGAACAGGTCACCTACGAGGGCTACGCGCCCCACGGCGTGGCGATCTTCGTCGAGGCCCTCACCGACAACCGCAACCGCACCGGCGCCGAGATCCGCTCGGTGTTCTCGAAATCGGGCGGATCGCTCGCCGAGCCGGGAGCTGTGGCCTGGCAGTTCGATCGCAAGGGTGTGGTCATCGTTCCCGGTGCAGTCGACGAGGACGAGTTGATGATGGCAGCACTCGAGGCCGGCGCCGAAGACGTCGTGCGCGAGGGTGAAGAGTGGCAGGTGCGCACCGAACCCACCGACACCATGGCCGTTCGCGATGCAATCGCCGAGGCGGGTATCGAGGTCACATCGGCCGATCTCACGATGCTGCCCCAGAACACCATCGAGCTGTCCCAGGCAACAGAGGCTCGCTCGGTTCTGAAGGTCATCGACGCCCTCGACGACCACGACGACGTTCAGGGTGTGTATGCAAACCTCGACGTGCCAGACTCGGTGATGGCCGAACTCGAGAACGACTGACGACCCAGACTGGAGCCGTAATGGGCGTTGGCGTCGGAGACGTCGCACCAGACTTCACACTCGCCGGGTACTCGCTGGGCGAGAAACGCAACTTCACCCTGTCCGAGTTCAGGGGTTCGACGGTGGTGCTGGTGTTCTATCCAGCCGACTATTCGCCCGTGTGTACCGTGCAGCTCAACAGCTACAACGACGATCTCAACCAGTTCGTCGAGCTGGGTTCGACGCTGTTGGCCATCAGTCCTCAGGGTGTCGAGCAACACGAGGCGTTCAGCCAGTCGCAGGGTGGCTTCGGCTTCCCGATGCTGGCCGACACCGACAAAGAGGTCGGCGAACTGTACGAGATCATCGGCATGCTGGGCTTGTACCGGCGCTCGATCTTCGTCATCGATCCCGAGGGTGTCATCACCTACGCGCATCGAGCCGTCGCGGGCGTGACCTACCGGCCGGTCGACGAGTTGGTCGAGGCGGTTCGTTCCGGACCCCGCCAGCCCTGAGCCGCGCTACAGTCGAACCTGTGTTCGTTCTAGGAATCGATCCGGGTTTGTCCCGGTG
>JAGQSP010000430.1 GCA_020439485.1 Acidimicrobiales bacterium
AGATCTGCTCGGTGATGATCGCGCCCGAGAAGATGCCGGGGATCGACAGCGTTATCAGGGTCACGACCGGGATGAGGCTGTTTCGCATCACATGGGTCAAGACCACGCTGCGCTCGCCCACACCCTTCGCCCTGGCGGTGCGTACGAAGTCTGCTTGCAGGTTGTCGAGCACGGCGGCTCGGGTATAGCGGCTGAGGGCCGCCGTATTGAACAGTGTCAACACCAGCACCGGCATGAAGAGCTGTTTGATCTGGATCCAGATACTGGTCCAACTGGTGAGCGAGACGTCGTGGGTCGAGTCGTAGAACGAAGGGAACCAGTTGAGCTTGACGCTGAACACCACGATGGCCAGTAGGCCGGTGAAGAAGGTGGGCACCGAGAACCCGATCATGGTGACCAGCGTGCCCAGGTTGTCGAACCACGAATATTGGCGATACGCCGAGTAGATGCCGATCGGAATCGCCAGCAGGGTTCCCATGAAGAAGGCGACGCCCATTACCCACAGGGTCTGGGGCAGGCGTTGCCAGATGATGTCCATGGCCGGCGATCTCGACGACCAGGAAACTATTCGTGCGCGGTTCTCACAATCACCGATGCAGGTTCCGGTGACGTCGGAAGCCAACTCGAGGGTCTCGTTGACCATCATGAGCTTGTTCCAGGCCCACCACTTCTGTGGGACCGGTTCGTCCAGACCCAAGTTCTCGCGAATCTGCTCGCGGATTTCGGCCGGAACCGTGAGAGGAAGGTTGCTCGTGGGGTCGCCTGGTGCCAAGTCCAGGATCAAGAAGATGATCATGCTGATGGCGATCAGCGTCGGAATGGCGAAGAGCACCCTGCGAAGGATGTAGCGGCTCATCAGATCCCCCAAGAGCTGCGCAGACGGACAGGTCGGCCGGGAAGCCGGGCCCGACGATGGTGTCGGGCCCGGCTTTCACGGCATCAGGAAGGGTCGATCAACCGGCGCGAGTCCAGTCTTCGACGTTCCAGTACTCGCTGTCCCAACCGTTGGGATCGCCATAGCCCTCGATGGTGTTCGAGATGCCAGACACGTTGCCACGGTGGATCAGGGGGATGATCGCGGTGTTCACCAGGATGTCGTTGGCCTGGATGACGAGGTCATCGAGGCCCGGGTCGTCGAGACCCGTCACGGCGATCTGGGCAATCAGGGCGTCATACTCATCGCTGGCGAGCCTCGGGATGTTGTCACCCGACCAGTTGTTGGACTCCTCAGGGATCTGCTCGGTGATCCAGCTCTTGAGGTAGCCACCGGCGTCGGGGCCGGTCGAACCGTTGGTGAACATCTCGATATCGGTGAAGAAGCTCCAGATGTTGACCGGGCTGGCGCCGGTGCCGTCGAAGAACAGGCCTGCGTCCTCGTTCTTCATGTTGGCCTTGACACCGATCTCGGCCCAGTAGGTCTCGATCAGGGCCTGGTTCGACTGGCGCACCGCGTTGGTCGAGGTGACGAAGTCGAACTCGAGGTTGTCGCCGCCACCGGGCATGTTGCGGATGCCGTCGCCGTCTGAGTCCTCGTAGCCAGCCTCATCGAGAAGGCGGTTGGCCTCGTCGATGTCCTGGGTGAGGCACCAGTCGTTGTTGGTGCTGTTCTGCGAGCCGACCGGCCACATGTTGCAGGTGGGCGCACCCGTGGGTCCGTAGCCGACCTCGACCAACTCGTCCCTGTTGATGGCGAGCGAAAGCGCGCGGTGCAGGGTCGGGTTGTCGAAGAAGAACGGGTTCGGGTTGGCCCCGCCGTCGTAATTCGACGGCGATGCATCATTGCGGTTGTTGGTCTGGTTCAGGTTGATGTGCTCGACGTTGGCCGTGAACGAGGTGACGATTCGGCCGTTGCCCGCGCCCTCCATGGGAAGAAGGATCTCGGGTGCAACCTGGAGGTTCCAGGCATAGTCGGCCTCGCCGATTTCGAGCACCGAGCGAGCCGAGGCCTCGGCGTCGCCGCCGCCCTGGATCACAACGCTGCCGAAGAACGGCTTACCTTCGCTGGCTCCGCGATAGTTCGGGTTGTAGTCGTAGACGACCACGTCCTCGGGGCGGAGTTCGGTGACCATGTATGGACCGGTGCCGATTGGCTTCAGGTTCTGGTCGGAGCAACCGAGTGCTGCCTCACCGACGCACGCCTCGAACTGCGCCCTCTGGAGGACCGGCGAGGTGTAGCCGACGAAGGGCTCGTACGGATAGGGCTTGGGGCCGTCGAAGGTGATCAACACCGTCAGGTCGTCGATCGCCTCGACACTGGTCACGCTGACGAAACCGCCGGACGAGCAGCCCGTGAGTTCGTTGGTGCAGTACTCCCAGCTGAACTGAACGTCGTCAGCGGTCAGCGGGGTGCCGTCCGACCACAGGACGCCCTCCTTCAGGGTCCAGGTGATGGTGGTGAGGTCCTCGGAGACACCACCGTTGGCAACGGTCGGAACCTCTGCCGCCAGGGCCGGGACAACGGTGCCATCGGGTGCGAACTCGGCCAGGGGCTCGAGAACGAGCGAGCCTGCGAGCAGGTCCTTGGTGCCGGTCGACAGGTAGGCGTTGGCCTGCGAGGGGGCCTGCCACTGCAGGATGGTCAGCTGACCACCCTGGCCGGCCATCATCGAGCTGCCGCCGTCGTCGGTGGAACCGCCATCATCGGTGGAACCGCCATCATCGGTGGAACCGCCATCATCGGTGGAACCGCCGTCGTCGGTCGATCCGCCATCATCGGTGCCGCCAGACGCCTCGGTGGTCGACGCGCCAGAGCTGCCGTCGTCGCCGTCCGAGTCGCCGCAAGCGGCTGCGATGAGTGCGAACGCAAATAACAGCGCTAGCAATCGTTTCATTTGCATTGTGTTTCTCCCTCCACCCGCGCAATGCACGGGCTTGATCGGATTGTTGCCGAGACCGGCCACCAGTTGAGGTTTCGGCTCGACGAGAACTTGGCTGCCGTCACCAGCCCTCCTCGTGGGCAAAGTGACACGACACCCAGTGACCAGGCTTCACCTCGCGCCACTCGGGCACTTCCGTGCGGCAGCGATCCTGTGCAGCCTGGCAGCGGGTGTGGAAGGTGCAACCCGAGGGCGGGTTGGCCGGGCTTGGAATATCGCCCTTCAAGACGATGCGCTCGCGCCTGGCCTCCACCTCGGGATCGGGCACGGGTACGGCCGAGTGAAGCGCTCGGGTATACGGGTGCAGAGGCTGGCTGTACAAGACATCGCACTCGGCCAACTCGACGATGCGCCCCAAGTACATGACGGCGACGCGGTCGGCTATGTGGCGCACCATGCTCATGTCGTGCGAAATGAACAGGTAGCTCAGCGACAGCTCGTCTTGAAGGTGTTCCAGAAGGTTCGTCACCTGGGCCTGGATCGAGACGTCGAGGGCTGCGATGGGCTCGTCACAAACGATGAAGTCGGGGTTCAAAGCGATGGCCCTGGCGATGCCGATTCGCTGTCTCTGACCACCCGAGAACTCGTGTGGATAGCGGTTGGCGAATGAAGGGTGCAACCCGACCATCTCGAGCAGGTCGTCGACGCGCCGATGCCGTTCGGAGCGCGAGCCCCTGCCATGCTCGAGCAGAGGCTCCTCGATGATCGATGCAACTGTCATTCGGGGATTCAGCGATGCGTGAGGGTTCTGGAACACCATCTGCATGCGCGTGCGCATACGCCGCATCTCAGAGCGCGACAATTCGGTCAGGTCGACACCGTCGAAATGCACGGAGCCACCGGTGGGTCGGTCGAGGTCGATCAGGGCCCGGCCGGTGGTCGACTTACCAGACCCGCTCTCGCCGACGAGCCCGAGCGTCTCGCCGCGATAGATGTCGAAGGTGACACCATCAACGGCCCGCACAGCCCCGACCTGGCGGCGGAACATTCCCTTGGTAATCGGGAAGTGTTTCTCGAGGTTCTTCACCGACACCAGCACCTGCGAATCGGTGGCGGCCTTTGATGTTTGGCGAACTGCCGTGTTCACAGCGTCATCCATCGGAAACCCCCGCAATGCTGACCGGCCGTTCGAAGCTGGAGCTATCGCCAACCTGCTGGCCTAGATCGAGCCAGCACGCAACCCGATGAGTCCCGCCGATGCTTTGCAACTCGGGCATTTCCGTGTGACACCGATCGAAGGCGTGAGGACACCGCGGAGCGAACGAACAACTCGATGGCTTGGCGGTGAGGTTCGGTGGCTGGCCCTTGATGCTGACGAGCTCTTGGCCCTTTTGATCCAGGCGGGGCAAGGAGCTGAGCAATCCCTGTGTGTATGGATGGCTGGGGTTGGCGTACAGCTCTCGCACCGCGGCGTCCTCGACGATTCGTCCGCCGTACATGACCATGACCCGATCGACCAGACCAGCCACCACCGCCAGATCGTGGGTGATCCAGACCATCGCTGTGTTGAGGCGCTCCCTGAGGTCTCGAACGATCTCGATGATCTGGGCCTGAACCGTGACGTCGAGTGCCGTCGTGGGCTCGTCGGCGAACAGCAGCCGCGGTGAGCACGCCAGCGCGATGGCGATCATCACACGTTGACGCATGCCACCCGACAGCTCATGCGGAAACGACCTCAGGCGGCTGCGAGCATCTGGAATGCCGACCAGGGTCAACAACTCGGCCGCCCGCTCGAGAGCCTCGGCCTTGGTGGCACCCTTGTGCAGCCTCAACGGTTCGGCAATTTGACGGCCGATCGACAGCACCGGATTCAGCGACGTCATCGGGTCTTGGAACACGAAGCCGATCTCCGAGCCGCGCACCTCGCGAAGCTCGTCGAGGCCGATGTCGAGGAGGTCGCGCCCGTCGAAGGTCGCAGTGCCGGCGGCTATGCGGCCGGGCGGCATCGGGATCAGCCGCATCACCGACATCATGGTCACGCTCTTGCCAGAACCGCTCTCGCCGACCACTCCGACGAACTCGCCGGCCTTCAAGCTGAAGTCGACGCCGTTCACCGCGAACACTGTGCCGTCAGGCGTGTCGAACTCGACGGCGAGACCGCGAACGTCGAGAACCCGACCTTCGTCCATCACCCGCTGTATCCCCCGCCGCCCTGGTCGGTCGCCAATGCCATTCCTCGTCCCCCGGTGAGTTAGTGCCGCAGGATCCTATAACGCGGGCACGCCGGCGTGTCGACCAAACGTGTTAACGGTCTATTTCGACGAGCGACTCACGAGTCGAGGTCGTATTGGACGATGCGAGCGAAACTGTTGGCCTCTAGAGCTGCTCCGCCTACCAGAGCGCCGTCGATGTCTGGGCGCGACAGCAGTTCCTTTGCATTCGTCGGCTTGACCGAACCGCCGTACTGAACACGCACCGAATCGCCCGCTCCGGACTTGATGTCGTCGACGACCCGGCGCACGTGAGCACACATGTCCTGGGCATCGTCAGAGGTTGCGGTGGCACCGGTACCTATGGCCCAGATGGGCTCGTAGGCCACGACCAGACCGCCGAGTTGTTCGGCCGAGAGGCCTGCGAGGCTGGCACGCAACTGGGCCTCGACCACTGCCTCGTGCTGGTTGACATCGCGCTGTTCGATGGTCTCGCCGACGCAGACGATGGGCGTCATCTCGTTCTTCAGAACGGCCTTGGCCTTCTTGTTGACTATCTCGTCGGACTCCCCGAACAACTGGCGCCGCTCGCTGTGTCCGACGATGACATAAGCCACGTTGAGCTTCTGCAGCATCTCGGGCGAAACCTCGCCGGTAAAGGCGCCCTTGGGCTCGAAGTGCACGTTCTGGGCACCCAAGCCGATCTTCATTCGGTCGGCGTCGATGACGGTCTGAACAGATCGGATGTCGGTGAACGGCGGGTGCACCGTGACTTCGACGGCATCGAAGTCGTGCCCGTTCAACTCGTAGCTGAGCTTTTGGACCAACTGGATCGCCTCGAAATGATTGAGGTGCATCTTCCAGTTGCCACTTACCAACATTCGCCTTGTCACAAGGCGAATGTAGCGCCTACCGGGACACGCGGGCTTTATCGTCGCTCCGATGAAACGCCAACTGTTCCTGCAGGCCCTTGCCGAAAGCTGGCGGATCGACCCTGAGCTCTCCCAGAGCAAGGGTCGCACGATCGTCGCATGCGAGGACAGGCGCGACACCAACATCGCTTCCGGCTACGCCTTTGGTGAACACCTCGTGGTGCTGTGCGATCCGATCCACGCCGAAGCCCTCGAGCTGATACTGCCCGACACAGCGTGCACCGTCGAACAATGGCGCGCTGCGGCACAGCGGCGCGAGCTGGAACTAGTCGGCTCGGCCCGTTTGCTTCTGATCGACGACCAACGCCTCGATTGCGCACCGGACACTACGCCTGCGCTATCGAGCGGCTACGAGTTCGCGTCGCTCGACGCGGCAGCGCCCGAAAACCGGTCAGAGCTCGAGCGTCTGGTCGAGTCGTTGGGACCAGAAGCCGCCGACGACGCCGAGATCGAACTCGACGACCCCGACCACCACGCCGTAGTCGTACGATTCGGCGGTGAACCCATCGCCTACGCCGGGGCCAAACCGTGGGGCGACATGGTGGGCTGGGGAGACATAGGCATCGCAGTATGTGCCGAGCACCGCCGAGCCGGAGTGGGCGCCGCGGCTGTGCGGACCCTTGTGGGCGAACTCCGCGACTCCCGAATCGAACCGCTATACCGGCACAACGACGACAACACCGCCTCGGCAGCCCTTGCTGACAGCGTCGGATTCGCAGCGGTCAGCCATCTGAGCGCCTACCGGTTCTGATCGCGCCTCGATTCGGCCTCGTGCTGATCAGCCGAGGTTCGGGGCGTTTCGCAAAGCCTCGAGACCTGGAAGGTCGCCGTTCTCGAGCAACTCGAGGCTGGCTCCCCCGCCGGTCGACACATGGTCGATCTCGGACGCCAGTCCGAACTGGGCGATGGCAGCAGCGCTGTCGCCACCACCGACGACCGTGAACGCCCGGGTGTCGGCCATGGCCTGGGCCACGGCCCTGGTGCCGCCGGCGAAACGGTCGTCCTCGAACATGCCCATGGGCCCGTTCCAGAACACCATTCGCGCGTCCATCACGGCGTCGCCGAACTCGGCAGCTGAGCCCGGGCCGATGTCGTAGCCAGTCCAGCCGTCGGGCAGATTGCGGCCCAGTTGGCGCACATCGACACCGTCGGGGCCCAGAGCCGTGACATCGCTGGGAAGCAGGATCGGAGCATCGGAGTCGAGCAACCTGCGAGCCACCTCGACCTGGTCGTCTTCGCACAGCGAGTTGCCAACCGAGTTGCCCATCGCCTTGAAGAAGGTGAAGCACATGGCGCCGCCCACGATGAGCTGATCGACGATGCCGGCGAGGGCCTCGATGACGCCGATCTTGTCGCTGACCTTGGCCCCGCCCAAGACGGCCACGAACGGCCGCTTGGGGTTTGAGCGCATGCCGCCCAGAACTTCGACCTCTTTTTCGAGCAGCCGACCCGCCGCACTGGGCAGCGTCTTGGGTGGGCCCACGATGGAGGCGTGGGCCCGATGCGACGCCCCGAAGGCATCGTTGACATAGCCGTCGAAGCCCTTGACCAGCTCGGCTACGAAGGCGGGGTCGTTGCTGGTCTCGCCCGCGTTGAAACGCAGGTTCTCGAGCAGCTCGACCCCCGGCGCCAGCTCGGCCAGCCGCTCGCGCACCGGAGCGACCGAATACTTGGGGTCGGGTTCGCCCTTGGGCCGACCGAGGTGAGACGCGGTCACCACCGCGGCTCCGTGCTGCTGCAGCCACTCGATGGTGGGCAGGGCGGCGCGAATCCGCAGATCGTCGGAGATCTGACCGTCGCGCAGAGGCACGTTGAAGTCGGTGCGCACGAGGATGCGCTTGCCGGTGAGGTCGCCGCCCAGCGCCTCGAGAAGATCCTCGAGGCGCGGCACGTCAAATGTGTTCGACATGTCTGGACCCGGTCAGGAACAGGCGTGCATGACGAGGTCGACGAGGCGGTTGGAGTAGCCCCACTCGTTGTCGTACCAGCCACAGACCTTGACGAGGTTGCCCATGGCCATGGTCATGCCGGCATCGATGGTGCAGCTCCACGGAGTGCC
>JAGQSP010000431.1 GCA_020439485.1 Acidimicrobiales bacterium
CCACCCGTGCCGTCGTAGCGGGTTTGGCGGGTCGTGTCCTCGGCGGTCTGATAGTCGACCTCGTCGCGCTGGGCGCCGACGATGGCGTAGCCGCCCAGACCCTCACCGAAATAGATGCCCGGCTGTTCGATCTGCAATTCCGGAGCATTGGAAGGCGAACGCGTCGGGATGTCACCGACCACGAAGCTGGGTCGGCCTGCGACGGTGTCGTTGGCCGGCGCCACCGCGATGCTGTAGCCGTGGGTGAACGACACGTGCTCGCTCTCCCAGCTCTTGTTCGGCAGGCCCGACAGCAGCAGCTCGCGTGCCGACAGCACCACCTGGGTGACCTCGCCATCGACCACGTAGCGGTCTACGTCGACGTCGCGGAACTGATAGAAGCCGCGGATGCCCTGAAGCTGGTTGAACGTGTCGTCGATGATCTCGGGGTCGAGCAGACGAACGTTGGTGACGGTGTCGATGTTGTCGACGACCTGGGTCGAGCTGAGCGTGTCCTCGTAGGCGAACTGGCGCTCGACCACCTCGTCGAGACCGAAGGCGTGCCTGGTGGCCTCGATGTTGCGGGCGATGTACTGCTCTTCCTTGTTCGACTCGTCGGGAACCACCTGGAAGCGCTGAACGATTGCCGGATAGGCGGTGCCGGCGATGGTTGCGACAAGCGCCCACAGGCCCACGGCGATGATCGGATAGGTGAATCCGCGGCGCCAGATGTTGAAGATCAACAGCCCGAACGAGAACAAGCTGATGATGATGAGCAGCCTGATGGCCGGCAGCTGGGCGTTGACATCGGTATACGACGCGCCGTGAACGAACCCCCGGGTCGAAAGGGTCAGCTCGAACTGGTCGAGGTAGTAGCCCGCCGCACGAACCAGGGCCAGCATGCCCAACAGCAGCGACAGGTGACCCTTGACCGGCGCCGAAACCCGGCGCCCGGTGGTCTGCAGGCGGATGCCGCCGTTGAGATAGTGGGCCACAGCGGTGACGACGAAGATGATGAAGAACGCTGCGAACAGCCAGCCGACCAAGTACGACAGGAACGGCAGCTGGAACACGTAGAAGCCGACATCACGACCGAACAGAGCGTCCTCGACGCCGAAGTCTTCGGAGTTGATGAACAGCAGCCACTCTTGCCACTGCGACGACACACCCACGCCGGCGATCAGGGCGAACAGCAGCGAAACGACCACCTTGACCAGGCGGGTGCGGTTGCCTACTAGGGCGTGGTAGCGCTCGACCAGCTCTTCTTCGGGCCCGCGCGGTCGCACCGCTGGGCCCAGTCGATCGGCGACCCAGAGGTTGACGATCATCAGGACGAAGAACACGGCCGTGAACAGCACTGCCAGCATGACCCGCGAGAAGATGACCGTTCGCCAAACCGACGTGAACCCGAGCGAGTCGAACCACAGGTAGTCGGTGTAGAAACCGGCGAGGCCCCGCAGCGACATCAGCAACAAGAACGCTGCGATGGCTGCGAGCGCGAGGATGACCCGACGCCGGTTACTGGGACCCCGGCCGCCCTGCGCGGCCCTCATCTCTTCTGGTGGACGCATACTTCGTCGAGGCTAACGGTCGGACGGCACGACCAGGCATCGACACCCGGCCGACACGGGGGGTACGACATGGCCCGAAGGGAACACCGAGCCGGGCGCCACGGGGCCCGCATTGGTGTTGGCCGCACACTCTTCGACAGGACAGTCGCCATCGCGCATGGTCCAAGCGACTGAGGTGCCGTCGGGAACGATCGCCAGGGCACCCAGGTTGAACGCGGCCGTGGTCGCCTGCCTGGCGACCTCCTCGACCCGCTCGCGTCGCCACTCGCGATAAACCGCCCGCACGCGCACGTCCAGATCGTCGGTGCCCGACTCGACCAACCGAGCGACCCTGCGCCGCAGGGCCTGGCCCACCTCGGCCGACACCGCTGCTGCGACCGGCGTGGGATCCCAATCGGGCACCAGACCCCGGTGGCCCCGCTGGGCGGCCTCGGCGATCATGGTCGCAATCGCATCACCGAACACGGTGGTCTGACTGGGCAACAGGTCGTCGATGCTGACCGGGTGATCGACCCTGCGTCTGGCGTCCAGTACCTCGTTGAGTTGGTCGGCCAGAACCCGTTTGAGGGCCGAGGTGGCCGCAGCCTTGATCGGGTCGAGGTCGTCGACGGCCGCGAACATGGCC